>JBDHVO010000079.1:0-5852 GCA_039809675.1 Proteocatella sp. | reverse complement strand
TTCGGAATCACCAAAAAGAATAGTTTCAGTTGTTGGAGACTCTACCTTCTTCCATACAGGAGTAAATGGGCTTATTAACGTGGCCTACAACAAATCAAATACAATAAATGTGATACTTGACAACAGGATTACAGCAATGACTGGCCACCAGAACAATCCTGGAACAGGCTACAAGCTAAATGGCGAAATTGTTGAGGAACTGGAAATTGAACCAATGGTAAGAGCATCCGGCATAAAGCATGTTAGAACAATTGACCCTAACAATCTGCAGGAAGTAAAGGATGCCTTAAAATGGGCTTATGACATTGATGAGCCATCTGTAATAATCACAAGATGGCCATGTGTCCTAAAAAAATTCACAGACAAGGATAAGGCTGAATTCACAGGAGCCTTTACAACAAAGTGTGAAGTTCAGCAGGAAGTTTGTATCGGTTGCAGGAAGTGCGTAAACACAGGTTGTCCGGCAATTACATTTGACAAAGCGGCAAAAAAATCATGGATAAATCCCGACCAGTGCGTTGGATGTGAGGTTTGTCTTCAGGTTTGTCCTACTAAAGCTATCAGAAAGGTGGTACGTTAATGACCAAAAATATTCTTCTTATAGGTGTTGGCGGACAAGGAACAATAACAGCGGCAAAGGTACTGACCCTTGGTCTTGTTGAAGCCGGCTACGATGTAAAAATGAGTGAAATCCATGGAATGAGCCAGCGTGGAGGCTCTGTTTTGTCCCAGGTAAGATACGGTGACAAGGTAGAATCGCCGGTTATTGAACCCGGCACTGCAGATATAGTTGTGGCCTTTGAAAAAATGGAAGCCCTGAGAGGCCTTGAGTATTTAAGAGATGGTGGCCTTATAGTAGTTAATGACCAGAAAATAGAATCAGTGCCTATTCAAATGGGTAAGGCGGATTATCCTGAGGATGTTGTTGAGATTCTCAGCTCCAAAGCAAAAACCCTTGTGGTACCGGCTGCCAAGCTGGCAAAAGAGCTTGGAAATGAAAGAGTTACAAATATGATATTGCTGGGTACAATAATAAAAGGGATGGAGCTTGAGAACATAGACTGGGATAAAATCCTAAAAGAAAATACCAAGCCTGGATTTTTGGACATAAATATCCAAGCAATAAATGCAGGAAAAAAACAGCTGTCTTAATTTTTTTGGTGGCTGTCAAATGAAAGGAGACAGTATGAGCCATAAAAAATATATAAGGCCTTCAAAGGAAGACCTCTTAAGAAGACTGACAGAAACAGAATATGAAGTAACCCAGGAAAACGCAACAGAAAGGCCCTTTTCTCATGAATATGAAAGAAATTTTGAGGAAGGCCTGTATGTGGATATAGTATCTGGAGAACCCTTGTTTTTTTCAAAAGACAAGTTTGATGCTGGCTGTGGATGGCCAAGCTTTTCAAGGCCGGCTGAAGACAATATCATAGAAAAAAGAGACACCTCCCATGGGATGACAAGGACTGAAGTAAGAAGCAGACACGCTGATTCCCATCTTGGTCATGTATTTAATGACGGACCAAAGGCGCTTGGAGGTCTCAGATACTGCATAAACGGGGCTTCGCTTAGATTTATTAAAAAAGAAGACATGGAAAAAGAAGGTTATGGTGACTACCTGAATCTTTTGTAAACTTTTAAGGAGAAACTATGATATATATTGAAAGTCCCTCATTTGACCCTTATTTTAACCTTGCTTTTGAGCAATACGTATTTGATAAGCTGGATAAAAATGAGAATTACTTTATGCTTTGGCAGAATGACAATGCAATTATAGTAGGAAAGCATCAGAATACTATAGGAGAAATAAACAACGAATTTGTTAAATCAAACAATACTAAGGTTGTAAGAAGACTCTCTGGCGGTGGAGCAGTTTATCATGATCTGGGCAATTTAAATTTCACTTTTATAGTATCCTCGGAGGGAGGCTTTGAGCAATTTAATTTTGCTGACTTCTGTAAGCCTATAATAGAGATTCTTACTTCTCTTGGAGTAAATGCCGAAGTAAATGGCAGAAACGACATGACAATTGAGGGGAAAAAATTCTCTGGCAATTCCCAATATGCAAAAAGAGGAAGAATAATGCACCATGGAACGATAATGTTTGATTCAGACCTAGATACAGTTGGAAAATCCCTAATGGTATCAAAGGATAAAATTGAATCAAAGGGGGTTGCATCCGTAAGGAGCAGGGTAACAAACATAAAGCCATTTTTGGCAGAGGATATGTCTATTGAGGATTTTAAAAAGCAAATAGTTGCTCATATATTCAAAGACAAGGACATCCCCCAGTATTGTCTTACTGAGGATGATCTGACAGAAATCAATAAGCTTGCCAGTGAAACCTATGAAACATGGGAGTGGAACTATGGGTTTTCTCCAAAACACAGCATTATGAAGCAAAAGCGTTTTGATGGTGTAGGCGGAGTAAGCATTTCTATGGATATCAAGGATGGCATAATAAAAGATTTTAATATGTCAGGAGATTACTTTGGTAATGGGGACAAAGAGGATATTCGCAAATTGCTTGTTGGTAAACAGGTAAAGCGTGAATCAATTGAGGAAGCGCTTTGTGGCATATGTATAGGAAACTATATAAATAAACTGGAAAACTGCGAATTTATTGACCTCCTTACCCTGTAAGCTGATTGAGATTAATTCTATACAAAAAAAGCACAGAAGCTATTGGCCTAGACTAAGTCTGACCATGAGAGTCTGTGCTTTTTTTAAAAAGCTATGCATGAAGGCTAAAGAGAGGAATAGAATAAACCTGAATAGTACTGGATAAGCAGGGAAACAAAAATTATAGAAAGCCAGCAGGACAAACCAAGGAGGATTGGTTTTCCTCCCTTTTTAATGAGGCTTTTAAGATTGGTATTAAGCCCAATTGCCCCCATTGCCATAGCTATAAAAAATTTTGAAATTAGCTTTGATGCACCGATAAAGTCGCTTTGGTACAAAGTCTTTAGGGCTGATGGTGGACCAAGGTCAATCACTGTTGTTATAACTGATGCTCCAAGAAAGTACAGGATAAACCAGGGGAAAATCTGCTTAAGAGACACACTGGAGCTATCATTTTCTGTTTTTGAAGTCTTTGCCCTGTAGAGAGCAAGTATAAGGGTAATAGGGATAATTGCAAGAGTTCTTGTGAGCTTTACAGTTACTGCAGCAGATAAAATACCTTCTGCACCGTAGATGCTCTCTGCAGCCGATGCGGCAGCAGTAACAGAGGAGGTATCATTGACAGCGGTGCCTGCAAAGATAGCAAAGCCTTCAGAGCCAAGTCCTATCTTGTAGCCCAAAACAGGGAATATGATGGCGGCAAGGACGTTGAAAATAAAAATAACAGAAATTGCCTGGGCTATTTCTTCATCACTAGCATCAATAACAGGGGCAGTAGCTGCAACGGCCGACCCTCCGCATATGGATGAGCCCACTCCTATAAGGGTTGCGATTTTAGGGTCTATATCCATAAGCTTCATAAGAATAAAGGCTGTTGTGAGTGAAATAAGAATTGTTGAAACTATTACTGGTATGCTCTGGGATCCGACCTTGGCTATAATACCAAGGTTTAAGGAAAAACCCAGAATAATTACTGCATACTGGAGTATTTTTTTTGAAGTAAAGACTATTCCTGGCTTGAATTTTTTGCTTAATATGATATCTGGCTTAATTATTGTAACAAGCATCCCAAGTAACATGGCAAATACTGGTGCTCCAACGACATCAAGCCTGGCAGGGCCAAGGCTAAGAGATGTTAAAAGGGTTGCAGTAAGGGCAACTGCTGAACAGATTAAAAGCCCTGCAAGGTTGGTATTTTTCATAAGTATAAATATCTCCTTTCAGACTAAGTTATTATAGCATAAATAAAGATTGAAAATCTGTCTTCAATAAATTATGGTAGCTGACAAAAGCCGGATTGCAACAATACTTTGTGGGTATATACATATAGGTCGGAGAATGAAGTTCACAAAACTCAGCTAACAAGCAAAAAATGTAACCTTAGTTACAGAATTTATAGTTTAAATCTGATAAGATTACTATGAAATAATAAGACCAACTAAAATAATTCCAAGACCTATTAAAATAATTCGAGGTGTAATATGAATAAAACAATAAGTCTAAACCAGTCGGTTTATGAGCTTGGGACACAGTATCCGGAAATTCTTGAGATTTTAAAAGACCTTGGCTTTACCGATATTGCAAAGCCAGGCATGCTCCAGACAGCAGGAAGGTTTATGACACTTCCAAAGGGGGCTGCCATGAAAAAGATAAGCATAGAAAAAGTAAAACAAGCTTTGATTGAAAATAATTTTATAATTGAGGAGGAAGACTAATGAGTGAATTTATCAACAATAAGGAAATGAGAAAAGAAACAATCAGGGATATCCTAAAACAGCTTCATGAAGGAAAATCCGTAGAAGATGTTAAGGAGCAATTTGACAAGGTTTTTGGGTCGGTTTCGGCAACTGAAATATCTGAGGCGGAGGGAGCCTTAATTGCAGAGGGGATGCCTGTTGCTGAGGTTCAAAAGCTCTGTGACGTGCATGCTTCAATTTTCAAGGGCTCGGTTGTAGATATCCAGCCCAAAAAAGACCCATCGAACCTTCCAGGACATCCTGTCCATACCCTCAAGCTTGAGAATAGGGAAATCGAAAAAAGAATTGCTTTAGTAAGAGAGGCTTTGGCCGGCATTGCTACAAAAGAGGGCAGGGAAAAGCTTATAAAAGGACTTATCAGCCTGCAGGATGTAAACCTTCATTATCAAAAAAAGGAAAATCTTTTCTTCCCTTATATGGAAAAATATGGTATATCTGCACCTCCAAAGGTAATGTGGGGGGTAGATGATGAGATAAGGGCAGAGCTTAAAGCCGCTAGAGATCTTCTTGAAGATGACTGCAATGGAGCAGAAGAGATTAGGCCAGTTCTTGAAGCAGCCCTTACAAAAACAGAAGAAATGATATTTAAAGAAGAAGAAATAATGGTTCCTATGCTGCTCGAAAATCTTTCCCAGGAAGAGTGGAAGCTTGCTGCCGACGAAAGCGGCTCAATTGGCTTTATAGTTGAGAACGTGGCTACATGGAATCCATCCCCAAATCTTGCTGCTTCCAAGCCGCCAGTTCAAAACGAGCCTAAGTCTGATGGACTTGTAAGGCTACCGTCTGGACTTTTCAGTGTAAAAGAGCTTACTGCCATGCTAAACACCCTTCCATTTGATATAACCTTTGTAAATAAGGATGATGAGGTTGGATTTTTCTCCGAGGGCAAAGAAAGAACCTTCCCAAGGACAAGAGCCATAATAGGCAGAAACGTATCAAATTGTCATCCGCCTGCAAGTGTTCATATTGTAGAAAATATAGTTGAAGACTTTAAAAGTGGGAAAAAAGATGAAGAGAATTTTTGGATTAAGGCAGGACCAAAGTATATTCTGATAAAATATTTTGCTGTAAGAGACGAAAATGGCGAATACCTTGGAGTGTTAGAGGTTACCCAAGATATTAAACCAATCCAGGAAATATCTGGAGAAAAAAGGCTGGTTACAGAATAAATTCTCAAACTAAAAGCTGCAGCCCAATAGAGCTGTAGCTTTTTTATATTGTATATAGCCATTAACACCCTGCCTCCAAGGGAAAATAGTAGTTGATAAATTAATATTTAAAGCAAAAGTAATACTAAAAAATTAAAAACTATGCTACTATATTGTTATGTATGCGCTTTTATGTGCTAAAAATTATTTTTTGTAGAAAATATGGGAGGAATAATGTATTTTTATAAGGTCCAGAATAATCCGGCTTTTAGCCTGGAGATAGTTGAAGGCTTTGAAATTATATCAGAAGAAGATTGTCAGGAAT
>JBDHVO010000078.1:0-5948 GCA_039809675.1 Proteocatella sp. | reverse complement strand
TTTGCACAAAAGGCACAGTAGATGCCTATTCAAGCAAGGTAAACAGGTCGGCTATGGGGTCAAACCTTTATATGCCCCTGTTTTACATTGACTATAGGGATCTTGACCTACTTTCGAAGAAGTACAAAATACTGGCTACAAGCCTGAATGAAAAATCAAAAGCCTATGGAGATGCTGAGTATAGTCAGAGGTGTATTCTTGCCCTGGGCAATGAAGCAAATGGTCTTGACAGGGGAGTTTTAGACTTAGCTGATGAGTGTATCCATATTCCAATGTTTGGCAGGGCAGAATCTTTAAACGTAGCCATAGCAGGCGCTCTTGTAATGTTTAAAAGCATAGAAAAATAATTGATGAAAGCAGAAAAAAATAAGCAAGTCTTATAAAGGTACTGTTTTTGAGGCGGTGAAAAATAGAAATGAAATTAACAGATTCCATAAGATTTATAAAAGGAATAGGGGAAAAGAAGGCTGTAAAACTGGAAAAATTAAACATCAGAACAGTAGAGGACCTGCTTTACCACCTGCCTGCCCGCTATGAGGACAGAACCCAAGTCAAGAGGTTTAGTGAAATTGCCAATGATGAAAGAATATGCTCCTATGGGACAATTTTGAGCTTTGAAAAAACAAGCCCAAAACGCAATATGACCATAATAAAAATCCTTGTGAGACAAGGCCAGGATGCCGCTTATCTAACAGTATTCAACAACCCCTATATTATGGACAAATACTCTGTGGGAAACAAGATATCCTTTTACGGCAAGGCCAAGCTCCTCCTAGGCCGGCTTGAATTCAGCTCTCCTGATATTGAGCTTTATGGGGAAAACAAGCTTACTGGCATAATATACCCTGTATACCCTCTGACTCAGGGCATAAGCAACACTGAAATCCAAAATGCCATCAGGACTCTGATAGACGCTGTAAGCTTTGAGGGCCTTGAGCTTATCCCCAAGGCCCTGCTTAATCGTAATCAGATTGCCCCCCTAGATTTTACCCTGAAAAACATCCATTTTCCCAAAACAACAGGCGATTTAAGGGTGGCAAGGTATAGGCTTGTATATGAGGAGCTCTTTATGCTCCAGCTCTATATGCTACTTGCCAAATCTGAAAGAAAGATTGAGTCCTCCTATAGAATCGAATACAAAAATGAGCTAAAGGCCTTTCTGACTTCTTTAGACTATGAACTTACAGATTCTCAAAAGGCTGTTCTGGAGGATATCATAGGGGATATAGCGAAAGACAACCCCATGCAAAGGCTTGTTCAAGGTGATGTAGGCAGCGGAAAAACAATAGTCGCATTTTCAGCTATGTATCTGACTTATTTGAACAAGCTGCAAAGTGCCATAATGGTTCCTACCGAAATTTTGGCCAAGCAGCACTATGAAAGTGCTGTAAAGCTTTTTGAACCTCTTGGTATAAAAATCCGTCTCCTTATTGGAAGTACAAGAAAAAAAGAAAAGGATGAAATATATGAAGAAATAAGCCAGGGAACCTGCCATATGGTAATCGGAACTCATGCCTTGATTGAAGACAAGGTAAGGTTTGAAAAGCTGGGACTTGCTATAACTGACGAACAACACAGGTTTGGGGTCAGGCAGCGAAACGCTCTTTATTCAAGCTACAACCTTATGCCCCATATCCTTGTGCTTACGGCTACTCCCATACCAAGGACCCTGGCCCTTATTATACAGGGAGATCTGGATGTATCCTCCATCACCCAGCTACCCAAGGGGCGCCTTCCCATTGAAACCCTTGTAATAGAACAAAAGCTAAGATACAAGGCATATGAAAAAAGCTTGCTTGAAATTGAAAAAGGGAAGCAGGTCTATATAGTATGTCCCCTTGTAGAGGAAAGTGCAGAGATGGACCTTTATTCCGCTCAGGAGCTTTATAGCGAGCTCAGGGAAAGCTACTACTCAAAGTACAGGGTGGGGCTGATTCATGGCAGGATGAAGGCTTCTGAAAAAAATGAAATAATGGCTGCCTTTGAAAAAAACGAAATACAAATACTTGTTTCCACAACTGTTATAGAAGTCGGTATAAATGTACCCAATGCGACTGTAATGATAATAGAGGAAGCCCAGAGATTTGGCCTCTCTCAGCTGCACCAGCTAAGAGGAAGAGTGGGCAGGGGAAAAGATAAATCCTTTTGCATCCTGATTTATAAGGGGGGCTCAGATATAATGAAGCAAAGAATGCAGATAATGAATGATACATCTGATGGCTTTCTTATAGCTGAAAAAGACCTGATCCTTCGGGGTCCGGGAGAAGTATTTGGTTTAAGACAGCATGGCCTGCCCGAATTTAAGGTTGCAGACCTGGCTAAGCACATCCAGGTTATGGAGCTGGCCCAAAAGGATGCTGCAGCTGTAATAAAAGGGGAGATTCTTGATCCAGACACAAAAAAATTACTTCTAAGCAAAACAGGAGAAAAATTCAGAAAAAAATTAGAGGAGATAGCACTAAACTAATGCGAGTAATATCAGGAACTGCCAAGGGGAAAAAACTTAAAAGTCCAGAGAATCAGGATGTAAGGCCAACCCTTGATAGGATAAAGGAAGATATATTTAACATAGTAGGCCCAGCTATAAGGGGGAAGAAGGTCCTAGACCTTTTTGCAGGCTCTGGAGCCCTTGGGATCGAGGCACTTTCAAGGGGAGCCGCCCTTTGCTGTTTTGCAGATAAGGACAAAAAATCTCTTGACCTTGTCAAATTTAACCTAGGCAATACAGGCCTTTTCGATAAAGCAGAGCTTTACCAGATGGATTTTGATTTAGCCCTTCAAAAAGTAGCTTTAAAAGGGCTGACCTTTGATTATATATTTGTAGATCCCCCCTACAATATGCGAATTGCTCAAACAATATTGCAAAAACTGGAAAAATGCAATATAATTCAAGAAAACACATATATAATACTGGAAACAGACATCGCTGAAGCCGTTTTAGAAAAAACGGAAAAATTTGTAAAAATCAGAGAAAAAACCTACAAGAGCACAAAAATTACTATCTATCAGGGGGCAAGGGACAATGAATAAAAGAAGAGCAGTCTACCCGGGCAGCTTTGACCCGCTTACAAATGGACATATGGATATAATAAGGCGCATAGCAAAGCTTTATGACGAGGTGAATGTTGCTGTACTAATAAACACCAGCAAAAATAACCTCTTCACCATAGAGGAGAGGGTCTCTATGATAGAAAATGAAATCGGAGACTTAAGCAATGTAAAGGTGGAGAGCTTCCATGGCCTTCTTGTAGAATACTGTGCTCTTAACGATATCGGAGTTATAATCAGGGGACTGAGGGCTGTGTCTGACTATGAATATGAAATGCAGATAGCCCAGATGAACAGGAGCCTGAACAAGGATATAGAAACCATGTTCCTTATGACCAACACAGAATACTCATTCCTTAGTTCATCCATAGTAAAGGAAGTGGCAAGGTTCGGTGGCAGGATAGATGAAAGCGTTCCCGGACCAGTGGCAGAAAAATTAAAGCTTAAATATGGGAGGTAGCAGTGGAAGTATTAGGTATGTTAAATGAGCTTACAGAAATGATTGAAAGCTCCAAGAGCCTGTTTGGAAACAAGGCAAGTATTGACAAGGGAAGGGCTTTGGAGCTTTTAACTGATATAAGGATAAGTCTTCCTGATGATTTTAAAAAAGCAGAGTGGATAAGCCAGGAGAGGCAGAGAATTATATTTGATGCTGAGGACGAAGCCAAGGAGATTATAGGCAAGGCCAATGCAGAAGCAGCCCAGCTGGTGGAAGAAAACAGTATCACCCTGATGGCCAGAAAAAAAGCCCAGGATATAGTCAGGCAGGCAGAAGCTGATGCAATAGAGCTTCGCAACGGAGCTATATACTACTCTCAGGATCTGATGGAAAAAGTAGCCTCTGATATGAAATCCATAAGTGAAAGAGTGATGAAAAATCATAAAGAGCTTGAAGATATGATAATACCTGAAGAGGAAGCTGATTCTGAAGAATAAGATAAGGAGCCTTATAGTCTGTGCTGATATCAGGCTCATTTTTGCATACATAAACCCTAAAAGAGGAAGAAATGAAAACTGTAGGAATAATTGCTGAGTACAATCCCTTTCACCAGGGGCATAAGTACCTTATAGATGAAGCAAAAAAGATAACAGGTGCCGACAGGGTTGTAGTTGTTATGAGCGGAAATACAGTCCAGCGGGGGGATTTTGCCCTAGTAGACGAATTTTCCCGTGCAAGGGCTGCAGTTGAAAATGGAGCTGACCTGGTTCTTGAACTATCCTACTGCTTCTGCTCTCAAAGTGCTGAGTACTTTGCAAGAGGGGCTATAGCAATAATGGATAGTCTTGGGATTGTAGACTATCTGTGTTATGGCTCGGAGCACAATGACCTTGAAAGTCAAAAAGGGATCGCCAGGCTTTTAAACGATAAGCAAGAAGAAATCCTTAGTCTCTCCAAGGATTTTATGAAAAAAGGCATGAATTACCCCTCGTCAAGGGAAGAGGCAGCCAGGCAGGTAGGGGGCCAGGGCCTCAATTTTGAAATAATGGGGACTCCAAATGATATACTGGCAATTGAATATATTAGAGCCCTCTATTCTTTAAACAGCAAGATAGAGCCTGTTTCAATACAAAGAAAGGGGGCAGACCACAATGATCAGGATTTCGAAAAAAGGCTTCCAAGTGCCACAGCCATAAGAAGCATGGTGCTAAACAAGGAGAGCCTCTACAATAACCTGGACTATATGCCTCTTAATCCTGTGGATATGAGAAAGGAGCTTGACAGGCTTAAGGAGATGGAGCTTAGAACCCTTCAATCTCTTATCCCAAAGAATTTAGCAGCTCACATTATAAGGATGAGAGATTCTGGCTCTTTAGGAACAGCAGATAATTATATAAATGAGATAAAAGCAATTGTCATATCAAGAAGGGACAGCCTAGACCGGATTTTTGAAGTATCTGAGGGGGTAGAGAATGCTATTATTAAGCATATCCACAAATCTGAGTCAGTCCAAGACCTGGCCATGGCGGTAAAATCGAAAAGATTTGCCTACACAAGACTTAGACGGGTAATGATAAATATTCTTACCGGACTTGAAAAGACTGAGATGGACCTTGTAAAAAAATCTGTCGACCGGCCTAGCACCAGGATACTTGCCTTCAACGATAAGGGCAGGCAAATCCTAAAGGAAATAAATAGGACAGGAGCAGCTACTCTGATAAACAAGATAACGGACTTTAGGCCTGCCTGTGACCTCCACAGACTCCAGGCAAGGTATGACGCTATTGCTGACGAGCTGTTTTACATGAAATACAAGCACTACCACATGGGGAAAAGGGTCCACTTCAGAAGCGAAACATCCCCCCTATACATTAAAGCAGGAAATGGAGAATAGATGGAACAGTTTTTTAGGACAGAGCTGCTTCTTGGCAGGGAGGCTATGAACACTCTGCAAAGCTCCCACGTAGCGGTATTTGGGGTCGGCGGGGTAGGTAGCTATGCAGCAGAAGCTCTTGTAAGGAGCGGAATAGGTCAAATCACCCTTGTAGATTTTGATAATGTTGATATAACAAATATTAACAGGCAAATACCTGCCCTTTTATCAACAGTAGGCAAGGATAAGGTACAAATTCTAAGGGATAGATTTTTAGACATAAATAGCAGCTTAAAAGTAAATATATTTAACAAAAAATACACCGCAGAAAATAGCAGTGATTTTTTTGAAGCAGACTATGACTACCTTGTTGATGCAATTGATATTATAAGCTCCAAGATTCACCTCATAAAAACCTGCAAGGAAAAAGGTATTCCGCTAATCAGCTCCATGGGTATGGGCAACAAGGTGGATCCAACAAGAAGTCAAATAACGGATATATATAAAACCCATAGGTGCCCCCTTGCAAAGGTAATGAGAAAGGAGCTAAAGGACAGGGGGATAAAATCCCTTGATGTTGTCTTCTCT
>JBDHVO010000077.1:0-5955 GCA_039809675.1 Proteocatella sp. | reverse complement strand
TAATAAGGTTTTGTTAATTTATTACAAAAGGAGGTTTGTATGGACGATAAGAAAAAGGATAAGCTTAAGGACATGACAACAGTCACAGGTGCACCCGTATCTAATAATCAGGATTCAATGACTGCCGGTCAAAGAGGGCCAATGGTACTCCAAGATGTATGGTTTTTGGAAAAGTTAGCTCATTTTGACAGAGAAGTGATTCCTGAAAGAAGAATGCATGCAAAAGGCTCTGGTGCATTTGGAAAATTTACAGTGACCCATGATATAACGAAATACACAAAAGCAAAAATCTTCTCTGAAATTGGGAAGGAAACAGAGGTGTTTGTAAGATTTTCAACAGTTGCAGGAGAAAGAGGAGCTGCAGATGCTGAGAGAGATATACGTGGTTTTGCAGTAAAGTTTTACACAGAAGAAGGAAACTGGGATCTAGTAGGTAATAATACTCCTGTGTTTTTTTTCAGAGACCCTTTGAAATTTCCTGATCTTAATCACGCTGTAAAAAGAGATCCACGAACCAACATGAGAAGCGCAACGAACAACTGGGATTTTTGGTCTTCCTTGCCAGAAGCTCTGCACCAGATAACAATAACCATGAGTGAGAGGGGGATTCCAAAATCTTACAGGCATATGCATGGGTTTGGTTCTCATACATTTAGCTTCATAAATGTAGAGAATGAAAGAGTGTGGGTAAAATTTCATTTTGTCACCCAACAAGGGATAGAAAATATAAGCGATGCTGAAGCTGCAGACATTGTAGCCCATGATAGAGAAAGTCACCAGCGTGACCTTTATGAAGCCATAGAAAAAGCAGACTTTCCAAGGTGGAAGCTCTACATCCAGGTTATGACAGAGGAGCAAGCCGACAAAATGCCTTACAATCCTTTTGACCTTACAAAGATTTGGTACAAAAAAGACTACCCTCTAATTGAAGTTGGAGTTCTTGAGCTAAACAAAAATCCAAATAACTACTTTCAAGATGTTGAACAAGCTGCCTTTAATCCGGCATCAGTAGTGCCAGGAATCAGTTTCTCCCCAGATAGAATGCTTCAAGGCAGATTATTCTCTTATGGCGATGCCCAAAGGTACAGGCTTGGGGTAAATCACCACCAAATACCTGTAAATTACCCTAAGGCTGTCGAAAACTACAATCCTTACCACAGAGATGGGCAAATGAGGGTAGATGGCAACCATGGTTCAAAGCTGCATTATCAGCCAAACAGCTACGGAGAGTGGCATGAACAGCCTGAATTTGAGGAACCGGCTCAAAAAATTGAAGGTAGTATAATGAGGTATAACTTTAGAGAAGATGATGATGACTACTATACTCAGCCAGGAAAACTGTTCAGGATTATGAATAAGGCCCAGCAAAGAGCCTTGATTGAAAATACAGCTCGTAATATGACTGGTGTCCCGGATTTTATAAAAATAAGACATATTACAAACTGCTACAAGGCAGATCCGGAGTATGGCAGAGGTCTTGCAAGGGAAATGTGCTTAGAAGTTGATTTTGATGAATTATAGGAGGTATAAGAATGAAGCTCGTAAATCTTCTTGAAGAAAGAAGAAGCTACTACAATATTAGTAAAGAAATTCCCGTTTCACACGAGAAATTGTGCGATATGATTGAGAAAGTCACTGAGCTTGTTCCGGATGCCTTCAATATGAAAAGCTCAAGAATTGTCGTTGCAACCGGCGAAAACCATGATAAATTCTGGGATAAAGTCTATGATGTGTTTGATGGTCAAGTATCGCGGGAAAAGATTGACAGCTTTAAAAATGGTTATGGAACGGTTCTTTTTTTCTATAATTTGGATACTGTTGAAAAGCACAAAAATGATTTTTCCCTTTATGCATCTAGCTTTGAAGACTGGGCTACCCAGTCATCAGGAATGCTGCAGATGAGCATATGGACAGGACTGAGAGAGCTGGGTATCGGAGCCTCATTACAGCATTACAATCCAATAATAGACAGTATGGTAAAAGATATGTTCAAGGTTCCTGATTCCTGGGTACTAAAAGCCCAAATGCCATTTGGCGGAATAGTAGGGGAGCCAGGCGAAAAGAAAAAAGAAAATATATTGGAAAGAGTTAAGATCTGGAAATAGGATTACTAAAATCACATTGATGAGTAGTCTTGCAAGGAGGATAAAGTATGAATATATGGTTGGAATCACTTATTACCGAAACTCCTCAGGAGGGCTTTGAGCTTGCGATTACCCTGTCCCGTAAGGGAGTAGGTTACATTCAAAAAGATGAAGAAGTTAAAAAACGCTTAAGGGATGATTATGCCAACAATGCTGATAGTCTGACAATGGCGTCTCAGGTCATCGCAATAAACTTTCAAACAGTTGCAGCTGCAAATAATTACTGGAGGAAGTGACAAAGTTAAAATAGATAAGGCCTTTGCGCATACTATGTAGCAAAGGCCTTATCTATTTTGTTCAAAAACAAAAACTTAATTTTTTTCAACCCATTCCTTTAGGATAACAGCCTGGTTATGCTCCTTGTCCTTGGCACCATAAATAAAGGTAACATTGGCTGTTTTGAGTTCTTTTTTTACAATCTGGATAAATTCATCTTTTAAAGGGTTGCTTTCAAGTTCCTTGAGATAGGCTTCTCGGAAGTCTTCAAATTTTGCCTCTTCATGACCAAAAGCCTGCCTTAGCTCTTTGGAGGGGGCGATTTCCTTTGGCCACCAGTCATAGGCAAAATCTTCCTTCTTAATGCCCCTAGGCCACAATCTATCAACAAAAATTCTATAGCCATCATCTTTTTCTCTTTGTTTTTCCTCATAAGCCCTAACAAGTCTAATTTCGTACATAAGCCTCTCCTTTACATAAAATTACGCTACATTAATAATACCCAAAAATGATAAATATATAAGCTGATTTGATAAAGTCTCAAAACAGCTCCGTACCTTCAAATTATAGGCGGACTACCTATGACAAATCATCAGTTTGCAGAATACCATCAGAAGTTTTTGTTCTAAAATTGACATTGGAAATAATAAGTCCAAAAAGTATTATTGTAACGCCTATCCACTGCAAGCTGGACAGCTTTTCTAAGAGAACAATTCTTGCTGTAAAGAGGCCTGTAACAGGAACAAGGAGCGACAGGGGGGAGATTTTTCCCATTGAGTATTTTGATATAAGAATATTCCAAAATCCATATCCAAACAAGGTAGCTCCAAAGGCCAGATAAAGAGCCGAAAAAACAGATATAAATTTCAAATTAATAAGAGACTGAATTAGTACTGAGGGTGGATCAAGGAGAAGTGCTAATCCCAGCATTGGAATGGGAGGAACAAGACTAGACCAGACAACCATATTGAGCATTTGAAGCTTGTCCCCCCTTGAAGTAGCCAAGTCGGATGCGTACTTAGAAATTACATTGGAGATTGCCCAAAATACTGGTGCCAGAAGAGTAAGTAATAATGCATTATACGGGATCGTCATACCCGAAGAAGCAGAAGCCATGCCAATTACAATTAATCCACCGGCTGCAACAACAAATCCGAGTAATTGCTTGGGTTTAAGTTTTTCGTTTAGAAAAACTGCACTCAAAAAAGGAGAGATAAATGCCTGTATCTGGACAATAATTGAAGCAAGGCCTGCTGGCATTCCAATTTCCATAGCATAAAAGAGGCATGCAAACTGGCCAACGCCAACGGTAAGCCCGTAAAAAAATATGTATTTCCATTCAATGTTGGGTTTTTTGATAAAGAATATAGCTGGAAATACAACAAGAGTATAACGGATAGCCACCAGGAGCATGGATGGTACCCCCCCAAGACCAAGCTTTATAACTGTGAAGTTGGCACCCCAGACGATAATTACCAGAAGCGCTATAATAATATCTTTTTTTTGCATAGAAGCCTCCCTTATATAAGATATAAGGATATGTTACCATACATGCTTGGCAGGAACAATCAAAATCTAACTTCAATCAAACACAAGCCTTTAGGCTCTGCCACTGGGCCAGCAAGACTACGATCTTTTTTATTCAAAATAATAAGAACTTCCTCTGGTTGTATTTCTCTTTTACCAACCCTTATCAGGGTGCCGGTAATTATCCTTATCATGTTGTAAAGAAATCCATCGCCTTCAAAATCAATCATTAGATAGGAATTTTCTTCTTTAATTCTAATATCATGTATGGTCCTAACAGTACTTTTCTTCCTTGATTTCATGTTGGTGTAGGCAGCAAAATCAAGCGTACCCACGAGCAGGTTTGCAGCTTCTTGCATTAGGCTTATATCAAGCCTATCAGGCACATGGGCTGAGAATTTTCGAGTAAACACATCGTGGTATACCCGGTTATCAATTGTATATCTATAAAGCTTCGACTTTGCATTATACCTGCAGTGGAACCTGTTATCCTCTTCGCTAACCAGACATACCCTTATATCATCGGGCAGATACTTGTTTACGTAGTTTTTAATTTCTCCTACACTCATCCCTGTTCTTGAGAAAAAATTGCAGACAAAAGCTTCTGCATGCACTCCCTTGTCGGTTCGGGAGGCACCTATTACATCTATCTTCTCTAGAGTCATTTTACTTAGTAAAGCTTCGATTTTACCCTGGATTGTATTATCAGTATCCCCAAGCCTCTGCCAGCCATTGTATCTGGTCCCATCAAATTGAAGAGTCATTTTTATATTCCTCACCTCTTAATCCTCCTTTTTTAATTAGTATTATACTTGTGAATATAAGCGTGTTCAAGTGTAAAGAATAAATGCCGTTTTTGTTTACCTGGCACCCGTAGGCTAGGTGTAAAATATGAAGACCGGTCATAGAAGCAGCTTCCATAACCGGTCTTTTAAAAGCGGGCTGATTTTATTATTTAGAAATTGTAGATTTCTTATCTTCGTATAGCATGTCTAAGCTTAATACCTGAATATAGCAGCAAGACCGGTATCCGATGGCATTCTCTCCTTAGGGAGCATAACTACCTTTCCTTTATTTTTTAGTACCATCTCGGCAAGGTCATCAAGGATGTCGTCTACCTCTGGGCTATCAAGGCTGCTCTTGATAACTTCTCCATTCTCTTTATTTATTTTGCCTGGCTGAATTCGATCAGACTCTACAAGCAGAGTATCTATCCTATCCTCAAAGGCAGCCTTTGCTACCTGAGCTAAATCATCAGATCCAGTATACTGGGCTCGTGCATTTTCGAACCTATCCACAAGCTCCTTGGTTTTATTGAGGTAAATTGGCTCAAGAACTTCCCAGGCATCCTTTGTAATGGAAGCAATATCAAGATTCTCGTAATCCCTTTGTACTCCGTTGTCAAGCAAATACTTGTTGTTTGATATTCCCCTAAAAACGCCCTGATTTTCTGGTAAAGCTAGCAGAATCAGAGGCAGTCTATAGACATTAGAGTAATTATCTGTAACAAAATTGTCAACATATCTAAAGTATTTATCAACGTCTTTGGCAACCTCTTCTTTTTTGCCGCCATAGCCGTGAAGAGTAGGAACCCCTCCGGTACCACTATAACGGCCAGCACTCACTGATGGCTCTGTGTGCTGGTCACCAAGAACCTCGATCATTGTCCTAGGAACACTTTCGTCAATACTTATCTCACTAAATCCATATCTGTTTCCCTCGTACATAACAAAATTTTTACGGCCAATACCCAGGATATGGTATCTGTCAACTGACTGGAATACTCTTAGAAGCGGTTTAATATGGAAGCTGTCGGAAACGTCAGCAAATTCTTCTACAGGCCGGGTTAATTTGTAAACGACAGTCTTATTTTTGCATGATAAAACGCAAAGACCATCAAGAGCATTAATCCAGAAGGACTTGTCTTCTGCGATTTCCTGAAATGGCTCTAACAGCTTACTTACGTCGGATTTTGAATACTTTTGGGTCAGAGACTGTTCGATTTCTTTTAATAGATTTTTAAACCTAATGATATCCTGCTTGTTGTCTGGCCCGGTTCTGTGGGTTA
>JBDHVO010000076.1:0-5993 GCA_039809675.1 Proteocatella sp. | reverse complement strand
TGGGGCTTGGAGGCATAGTCTGCCAGTGTCCCATAGTCTGAAATTCCTACTGTGTCTGTGTGGCCTATCATAAGGACTGTTTTTTTGCTGGATTTCTTGCCCCTAAGAAGTGCAACGACACTCTTTCTCCCAAGATCATCACCTGTTTCAACAAAGAATACATCCTGGGGATTTTCTTTGTAGTAGGGCATCTCTTTGAAAAAGTCATAAATCCTGTGGGAGATTGCTACTTCTCCCGGAGTGTCTACAACACTAAGCTCACTGGTTAACATTAGAGTAATCTCTTCGATTCTCTTTGCAATTCTTTCATTTACATAGCTCATAATACTCCTCCTTAATTGACTTGCGGGTTTATCTGTTTTATTGCCCTTATTCTATCACCTATTTTGCTTAATGTCGATTAATTGGGCACTTTTGTTGACAATTTCAAAATTATCAGATACCATCTTATTGAGTCAGGAAAATAGGGGTTTTGCAATATACTGACACATCTGTTTTCATCTTTGTTTTGGCATCATAATATTTATTACTGTTTATTGGCAAATAGGAGGATATTATGGAAGGATTGATGAATTTATTTATTTCTTTTGCTAACTGGTTTTGGGGTCTGCCAATCCTCTTTCTAATTGGTTTTGGCGGTGTCTACCTGACTTTTATAACCGGCTTTGTTCAAATCAGACATTTCCCCTATATTGTGAGCCAGACCTTTGGCAAGATGTTTCAGAAGGTTGACAAGGACAAGGATCCTAATGCCGTTTCTCCTTTTTCGGCTGCTGTAGCCGCTTTGGCATCTAGTATAGGGGCCTCCAATATAGTAGGAGTTCCTGTGGCCATAGTGTTTGGCGGTCCTGGAGCAATATTTTGGATGTGGATTCTCGCCCTTATAGGCTGTGCTACCAAGTATGCCGAGATTTCCCTGGGTATAAAGTACAGGGAGCAAAATGAAAAAGGCGAATATAACGGCGGGCCTTTTTACTACTGCTCGAAAGGGCTTGCTGAAAAGGGCTTCGGAGGCCTTGGTAAATTTTTTGGGGTCTGGTTTGCTTTTTTTCTTATGCTAGAGCTTATTCCCTCAATTGCCACCCAGTCGGCATCAGCTGTGCAAAATGCAGAAACACTTGGCCTTCCACCAGCAGTTACTGGTATAGCCATAGCTGCTTTGGTTCTTCTGGTCGTAGCAGGCGGGATGACAAGGATTGCCAGTGTTACTGACAAGATGGTTCCCTTTATGGCTGGTATCTATATTGCTGCTGCCCTAGTTATTATAGGTCTTAACATATCTGCCCTGCCCGGAGCCTTTGCTAGCATCTTTATTTATGCCTTTACTCCCCATGCTGCTGTTGGCGGTTTTGCCGGCTCTACTATTGCTATGTCCCTCAGGTGGGGGGCCGCAAGAGGAGTATATTCCAACGAAGCAGGTATGGGTACAGCCCCTATGGCTCACTCAACAGCTACGGTTGACCATCCTGTAAGACAGGGGATGTGGGGGGTTTTTGAGGTTGTTGTGGATACCATAATAGTGTGCTCTGTTACTGCTCTTGCAGTGCTTACATCAGGAGTATGGACCAGTGTTCCTTCTGATAAGGCTGCCTCTATGCCATCAGTTGCCTTTAGTGCTGTATTTGGCCCTATGGGAGATTATTTGGTTACCTTCTGTGTATTTATGTTTGTTCTTTCGACTATTATAGTCATTACCTTCTATGGCGAAAAACAGGCAGAATTTTTATTTGGAACTAAATTTGCCAGCTACTGGAAGTATATCTATATAGTAGCTATCCTGGGTGGAGTTTTTGGTGGTCTGGAATTTTTGTACCAGCTGACTGACTTCTTCCTGGCAATTGTTATTATACCTAATATGATTGCCCTTATAGTCCTGGCCAAAGACGTAAAGCTTCTTACAAAGGAATTTTTCCAAACTCCTGGTAAGTATTACCTGGCTGACATGGAAGCAAAAAAGACATCAAAATAAATCATAATTTATATTAATCCATTTTTTATAAACAAATGCCAATAAACAAAAACTCCTGCCTCTGGCAGATAAAAACACCAGCCATGCTCAGACAAAAAGTCTACAGTGGCTGGTGTTAGTCTTTTGGAGTCCTATATATTTGCTTTTAGCCTTGACAAGAGAGGCATCCTGGTTTATCTTTAAATGTAAGATTTTTTCTAATTTCAGGAGATTGTATGAATAAAACTATTCTTGTTACAGGCGGTGCCCGGGGCATTGGCAGAGGCATTGTCCACAAGTTTGCCCAAAACAACTATAATATAATAATCAATTACAATAGCAGCCAGGACCTTGCCTTAGACCTGGAGAAGAGCTTGAAGGAACAGGGGGTTAATGCCCTTGCTATAAAAGCTGATGTAGCTGACCGCAATCAGGTTAACCAGATGATCAGCCAAGCCAAGGCCAAGTTTGGCAAGATTGATGTCCTTGTAAACAACGCAGGTATTGCCGATATGAACCTGATTACCGATATCCGCGAGGAGGTCTGGGACAGGATGTTTGATGTAAATGTCAAGGGCATGTTCAATTGCACTCAGGCCATTGTCAAAGATATGATTTCCCAAAAAAACGGGCGTATAATTAATATTTCTTCGGTGTGGGGTCTGGTTGGGGCCTCTATGGAATGCCATTACTCTGCTACAAAGGGTGCTGTTATTTCTTTTTCAAAAGCCCTGGCCAAAGAGCTTGGCCCTTCGGGCATTACAGTAAACACTGTTGCCCCAGGAGCAGTAGCAACTGATATGCTGGCTCCCTTGGGAGAGGATGTCTTCAAACAGGTCTGCGAGGAAACCCCCCTTGGCTGCATTGGGACTGTCGACCAAATTGCTGAAACCGTATTTTTCCTGGCCGAAAAATCAGGCAGCTTTATAACGGGTCAGCTAATCAGTCCAAATGGAGGCTTCGTAATTTCATAATAGGATAAAAAAATCAGCCTTAGTCGCACCTGCGATTAAAGCTGATTTTTTGCTTGTAAAGCCCTATATCTCTGTTTATGCTTTTATTTACGATCTGGCCTTTTTCAGTTTGTTTTGTTCTTCCTTTAGCTTTACCGGGGTCACATCATTGCCTTCAGCGTCCACAATTTTTGAGCTTAGGAGCATATTTTTGGCCGCCCCCCTTACAGCTTCAAGGTATTTCTTTCTCAAAATATCCCTTTCCTGCTGTTCTTCACAGGTAAGCTCTCTTTCTTTTGCAAGCCTTGCTAGTTCATTTATTCTTGGTAGTTCTTTTATCATTTATATCTTCCTTTCAGGTTCTGTTTGCGGCAGACTTTTGCAGGCCAGGCTGTCAGACCTCTGGATGATTTTTTTTACGACTTGTTCTGCCTCTTTATTTTACTATCTTTGACCCTATCTGTCAAATGTTCGTCACCTTTTGAGCCCTTTATTGTTCAGCTTCTGTATTAGGACTCGCAAAAAAAGAGCTGCATTTAGCAGCTCCGGATTAAATTACTTGTTTATTATTAATTTTTTGTTAGTATTTTTCTTATCCTATCTTATCTGTTAATCTGAGGAATAGGGGTTTCATCTGCAAGGTCGAGATTTTTATCCCATAGGTATTTCTTGGTTTCAGAAACAATGACTGGGCTCAGTAGTAGAAGGGATATTAAGTTTGGTATTGCCATAAGGGCGTTGAAGGTGTCTGATACGTCCCATACAAAGGCGTTAGCAGCAACACAGCCGTACATTACAACTGCAACATATACAAATCTGTAGTATCTTGAAGCCGTTTTTCCAAAGAGGTATTCAAAGGCTTTCTCGCCATAGTAAGACCATCCAAGGATTGTAGAGAAGGCAAATGTTACAAGGCCTATTGTAAGAACTATAGGGCCTATACCTTTTATCTGGCTAAAGGCTGCAGATGTAAGGGCTGCTCCCTGAAGTCCTGCCAAAAGGTCAGGGTATTTAAGGATAGATGTAACAAGGGTAAGACCTGTAAGAAGACATACTACTATTGTATCCCAGAATACTCCGGTCATAGAAACAAGTGCCTGTCTAACAGGGTTTTTAGTCTGAGCTGCCGCTGCTGCTATAGGAGCAGAACCAAGACCTGCCTCATTGGAGAATAGTCCCCTTGCAATACCGTATCTCATGGCAAGCATTATGGTTGAGCCTGCAAATCCTCCCTTGGCAGCCTGGGCTGTAAAGGCAGATGAAACTATTGTTGTTACAGCTTCACCAATATAGGATGCGTTCATGGATATTATTACAAGACAGCCAAGTACATAGAAAAGAGCCATGAAAGGAACAAGGGCCTCACATACTTTTGATATGGACTGAACTCCACCAAGGATAACTATTGCTGATGCTATTGTTATAACAACACCTGAAACATATGTGTTTACACCATAGGTAGCGTTTAGCATGGCAGCTATTGAGTTACCCTGGGTCATGTTACCTATACCAAAGGAGGCAACTACTGTAAATACTGCAAACACAACTCCCAGCCACTTCATGTTTAGTCCTCTTTCAAGGGCATACATAGGGCCTCCAAGCATAGTACCATCAGATGTCTTAACTCTGTATTTTACAGATAATAGTCCCTCTGAATATTTAGTTGCTATACCAAAAAGTCCTGTTAGCCATGTCCAGAGCACTGCTCCAGGTCCCCCAAGGGCTATGGCTGTGGAAACTCCAACTATATTACCTGTACCAATTGTAGCGGCAAGGGCAGTTGCCAGGGCACCAAACTGGCTGATGTCTCCAGATCCACTGTCGTCCTTTGTAACTGACAGCTTGATGGCCTTAAAAACATAGGACTGGATAAATCTCAGCCTGAAGGTCAGGAACAAGTGGGTTCCAAAAAGCAGAATAAGCATGGGCGGGCCCCACACTATGGCGTTAAGCTTCAAAATAAGTTCGTGTACCAGTTGCATAATAACACCTCCAAATGAATTTGAAATATGAATACGTTTTCATTATATCTCTTATATTCAAATGGTATCAAAAAGTTACACTAGGTTACAAAAATTATTTGAAATTTTCGAGTTTTCTCCCTACTCTGAATGTTACGTTATTATTATGTCAAAACTTAACTCCTACCTTCATTCCTTGGCGTAGTAGAGCATATTGTCTATAAATTTTTTTATGTTGATAGTCCCCCGCCTTTTGCTCTTTTTTCTTATGTAATCCATTTCGTATTTGACCTGCTCAAAGTTATAAAGACCGTTGGAATATTCCATAAAGGTTTCGTTCATATAGTCTTCAATTCCAATATTGGCTATGTTGACCATCCCCATGGAGGCTGCCCTTCTTATCCTTTGCTCCATAGTCTTGGGATTTTCCGAAAACTTGCCGCAGACCTCAGCTACTGTGTAGTCCGACATGGTGGTCCCGCTGCACATAAGGTAATTGATTACATTCAGTATATCCCGGCTGCCTGATTCTCCCAAAATCCCCAGCTTCTGCATGGTTTTACTTATTCTTTGGACACTGGTTTGTGCTTTTTTTCCTCGGTCCTCGCTGCTAGTTATCGTTAGGAGGTCAACAATTTGTGCAAGCTTCTTTTTTATTTCAATTTTTTCTTTTACCCGCTCAAGGACACTTTCAATTTCAAGTATATCCGCTGGCTTTGTTATGTAGTATTCTGCCCCACTCCTGTAGGCCATGCCGATTATTTCCTTTGCTACTGTCTGGGATATTACTATAAAATGCGTATTAGGACAGGCTTTTTTTATTTCTTCTATTAGATTTATGTCGTTTACCTTTTCAAATATCAGGTCTGCAATTACTATTTCCGGCTCTATTATCCTTATTTCTTCTATAGCCTTCTTTGTATTATCTCCACTTATGTACTCGCCAATTTCCCTGGCATGAATTATTTTTTTTAGCAGATTTACTGTATCCTTATCTTTTTCCAAAACAAATATTTTCATATTTTACTCCTTGTAGTCTGTTTCTTGTATTGTAGCATTAACAAACTGATTTACCACATTTTCCCACAGATTATCTTATTTTTCCATTTTTGTTAACAGTTTGAACTTTGA
>JBDHVO010000075.1:0-6024 GCA_039809675.1 Proteocatella sp. | reverse complement strand
TCTCCGTTTTTTAAAGCAAGGAAGGCAATCTTCCATAACCATGGGCTTGAAGTTATTATCTTTGCCCACTTCATTGCCTAGGCCCCAATATGGTCTGTCATAAGACCTATATACTGGCCGCTCTCCTCGTAGTAGATGCCCAGGGGGGGATCATTTATATTGCCCCCGTACACCAGAGGGTCATACTTTTTCAAAACCTCTAGCTCTCCTTGGGTAAAATCCCGGGAGTATTTCAGGTATTTGATAATATCAATATCATATTTAAGATTGGTAAACTGGCTTATGCCAAGAACAAGAGTTGCTCCAATGGCAAGGATATATATGTACCAGTCTTTTTTCATAATTACACCTCAGCAGTAAAAGTAGCTTCCTAGAAGATTGGCTTATTTTTTGCATAAAAAAGGGAGCCCCAGCTCCCTTATTATATCACAATCAAGACTCAGAGTTAAAAGCAAGTCCAGCCCAAGAGGGCGATTGTTTGAAATTTTTTTCAAATGCCTATGCAGCCTTGATTTCTTCCTTATCCTCAAAGCCTGCTGTAATTACAGTTGCTGGGTCATCCTTTATCCTGGCTACTGTAACCCCAAAGAAGGCTAAGATAAAGACTATAATAGGCATAAGGTAGTTGAATACTGCCCATGGTGCGTAGGCGAAGGTGGATACTCCTAAAACTCCAGTAAGGAAGGCTCCACAGGTATTCCATGGTATCAGAGACGATACAAGGGTTCCTGAAGACTCAAGGGCATTAGACAAAGTCTTTGGATGAAGGCCTCTGTCATGGTAGGTCTGGGCATACATTCTTCCTGGAAGGACAACTGCTATATACTGCTCCGGCATGGTCATATTGCTTCCCAGGCAGGTAAGCAGGGTAAGGCCAATAAGTCCCTGGTCTGATTTTACATTTCTTACAAGCTTTTCAACTATTACTTCAAGCTGACCAGTTCTTTCCATTATTCCACCAAACATCATAGCAAAGATTGTAAGGGAAATAGAGAAGAACATATTTGAAAGGCCTCCTGTTGAAAGCAGCTCGTCTATAGATTCTATTCCTGTTGTACTAACATAACCGTCATAGCCCACTTCAAGAATTTCACCAAAGCTTGCTCCCTGAAGCACCATACCCAGGACTGCCCCTATAACTATTCCCAGGAAAATTCCAGGTATTGCAGGCATTTTCTTTGCAATCGAAAGGATAACTACAACTGGCGGAAGAAATAATAAGGGTGTAATCTTAAAATTATCGTAGATGCCGTTTTTTATTACTTCAATCGCTCCCATATCCACATTGGCAGAGCTGAATCTCATGCCAATAACTCCAAAAAATACAAGGGTTATGGCATAGGCTATTATTGTAGGCTTGAGCATAAACTTCACATGGGTAAAAACATCTGTTCCAGCCATGGCCGGTGCCAGATTTGTTGTGTCTGAAAGAGGTGACATCTTATCACCAAAGTAGGAGCCTGAGATTATTGCTCCTGCTGCAATTGGCGCAGGGATTCCAAGGCCTGCTGCAACCCCCATAAGGGCAACCCCTATGGTTCCGGCTGTTCCCCAGGAGGTGCCGGTTGCAAGAGATGTTATAGAGCAGATTATTAGGGATGCTACCAGGAAAATCTGCGGTGAAATTATTTTCAAGCCGTAGTAGATCATGGTTGGTACAACTCCAGCCTTTAGCCAAACTCCAATAAGTACCCCAATTATGGCAAGGATAATGATAGCCTGCATGGCCTGCAGGATTCCCTTGAACATACTATCCTCTATATCTCCCCACTTGTAACCCATCCTAAGGGCCATAAGGGCGGCAAAGGCAGTTCCTATAAGCATTGGCAGGTGCGGATTTGCTCCAAATTTTGCGATTCCCACCGCCATACACAAAATCAAAAACGAAAACGATAATACAGCCTCATAAAGATAGGGCTTTCTGACTTCCATACTTCCTCCTAAAAAATCACAATATATTTTCCTAGGCCTTTTATATAGCAAAAACCGTGCCAATTTTCTATGAAAATGTTTGCACGGTTTTTGAGGATAGCGTTTTCAAGGCCTTAGCCTCTTGTATTGACTTATATTTTTTTAAGAGGGGGGAGTGCGTTAATTAATTGTCTGAAAATTTGCCCTAATCTACCTATATTTTGCAATTTATTTCAATTTGTTTGAAATTGTTTTCAAAAAGCTATAGGCCAGCATAGACCTTTATTAGCTCCATAACAATCCTGGAGGTATCAAGTAGCTCCTGAATCTTTATTGATTCCTCCTCACTATGGGCATTGGAGCCTCCATTTGACAAGGTTACTGCCTTTATCCTTGTATCACTGTTTATTACATTTCCGTCAGAGCCTCCTCCAACTACAATAGTCTGAGGAGTAATTCCGGCACTTTCTATGGCCTTGACCCCATTTTTTACAATAGGGTCATCCTCACTTATACGAAAGGCCTTATATTCAGAGGCTACCTCGACCCTCACAGACGCTCCAAATTTATCTGCAGCATCCTTGAAGCATTTTATCATATGGTCTGTCTGGGCCTGGAGCTTGTCCTCGTTCAAGGAGCGAGCTTCTCCTTTTATATGGACCTCCTCTGCTACAATATTTGTCCCAAGACCGCCCTCTATGGTCCCTATATTGGCTGTTGTTTCTTCATCGATCCTCAGGAGCTTCATATTTGATATAGCATCTGCCGCTACCATAATAGCTGAAATTCCTTTTTCAGGAGCTGTCCCTGCATGGGATGCCTTGCCCGTAATCTGAGCGTAGATCACATTATGGGATGGGCCTTGAACTGCAATTTTGCCCGGCGCCCCTCCTGTATCAAGTACATAACAGTATTCTGAAGCAAATAGGCTATAATCAGTTGCCTTGGCTCCTACAATGCCAATTTCTTCGGCTACCGTGAAGCTTATTTCAATATCTCCGTGGGGAATATTATTTTCCTTTATAACTCTTACGGCCTCTATAAGGGCCGCTATAGCAGCCTTATCATCAGCTCCTAAAATAGTTGGACCACTGGTTCTTATAGTGTCACCGTCAAGTACCGGTTCAATCCCCCTGCCCGGGTTAACTGTATCCATGTGGCAGCTAAAAAGCACAGGCCTGCCGCAGGTCCCCTTTAGGATAGCACTTACATTCCCGGTATTACATCCTGTCTGCTCCATAGTAGCATCAATAAATACCTCAAAGCCCAAAGCCTTTAGCTCTTTGTCCAGAAACAGAGCAAAGTCTTTCTCGTAGCCTGATGGGGAGTCTATTTTCACATACTCCATAAAACTTTCAACCAGCCTTTTTTCGTTTAACATAAACTTCCTTTCCGGTCCTTAGACCAAAACCATATATTTTATAGCCTGTGAGCCATATTGCCATATTTTAGATAAGAAGCCTTAGGAGTCCTTTCCCATGGTCAGCTTTCCTGTTGTAAAGCCCCTGCCGTGAACCTCACTGACAAAATTGATGGACATAAAGGCATAGGGGTCGGTTTCCTTTACAAAGTGCTGGATTTTTATATATTCCTTCTTTGAAACAACAGAATTTATAATAACCCTCTCCTCACTGGAAAAGCCCCCTTCTGCCTTGTAGAGGGTCGTTCCTCTTTCAATTTCTTTTAATATAAAATTATTTATCTCTTGATATTTGTCGCTGTTAATATTGATATTCATTTTTTTGTTAAAGCCTGCAATTATATTGTCAATTACCAGGGAGTTTATAATATTTCCCATAAGGGCGTACATACCCAGCTTTATCCCAAAGGTCATCCCTGCCATAACAATAACTGCAAAGTCCGACATCAAAAGAGCCTTGCCCAAATCTATCCCGGTAAACTTGTTTATAATCTTGGCTATTATATCTGTTCCCCCGGTAGAAGCATTTTGATAAAATATTATACCCATTCCTGAGCCTGATATTATTATTCCATAAATAAGATTCAGCAAAAGGTCATCCACAAGAGGTCCCTCCACAGGGATAAATTTTTCAAAGACCATTATAACCAGGGACAGGGCAAGGGCAGAGTAGATGGTATAGCCACCAAACTCTTTTCCCAAAAAAATAAAGCCAAGAATAAACAGTATTACATTGGCCCCCATCATAAAGCCTCCAACAGGTATCCAGGGGTAATGGTTGTTTAGAACCGTAGCAAATCCGCTTACTCCTCCAACAACAAGGTTAGATGGCAGAAGCAAAAAATACAGGCCCACTGCCAGAAGAATAATTCCTGCATTTATTTTCATTAGTTTTTTGATATCAAATGACATAAGTCCTCCTTAATTTTAATCAATCTATTATACCACAAGGGCTAATCACAAGGAACCTTGGCAAAAATTTTTAAGGCTCTGAAACTTGCTTTTGACCTTGCCCCTCCTTAATGATACAATACTGAAAAAAGGAGGTTTTTATGAATTTAAAAAGCAAAAAATTAATAGCTCTTGCGGCTTGTTCTACCCTTTTATCCACTGGCTTTGCCTCAGCTGAGGGCAACATTGACATAATAGGCAACCCAGGCGGTCCTGCAGCTGTGCTTGTAGGCAGCTATGATACACCAAAGGAATTCACTGTACAGGTTGAGGACAAGGTGCTTTCGGGTGCGAGGCCCATAATTAGAGAAGACCGTACCCTGCTACCCTTTAGAGTTTTGTTTGAAAATCTGGGGGCAGAGGTTGAGTATGAGCCTTTCACAAAAACCATCGAAGCCGTTATGGGAGGTAAGGATATAAAAATGAGCATCGGCTCAAAATCAGCCACAGTTGGCACAGAACCCTTTACCCTTGCTGTAGCCCCTCTTATAGAAGGCAGCACAGCCTACATACCTCTTAGGGATGTAGCAAATATCAGCGGGCTTACTGCAGACTATTCTGCGCTTGAGAAAAAAATCAACATCTATGACAAGGATGCCTTTATCGCAAATATAGATAAAAACTTCAGCATATATAACACAATCCTGCAAAGCTCAGACAAGGATCAGATGAAAAAAGTCTTCAAATCCAGTGTGAACCTTTCTGGAAATGTGGAGTTCTTGGATGAGGGGAATATAAAAAAAGCCGGCGGTGAAATCAATTTTGACGGCCTTACAAGGGGAATGGATATAAACGGCAGCTTTGACCTAAAGCTTGACCTTGCTTCATTAATTCAGGAAAGCAGTGGCAGCATGACCCCTGAAAGCCTCAAGCTTATGAAGGATCTTATGCTTTCTCATCACCAGCTTATCTTGGACAGCAAGGGCTCAACCATATATTTAAAATCTCCTTTGCTTGCCGAAACCTTGGGCGAGCCTGAGGATACCTGGTTTAGAATGTCAGGACAATCCCTTGGCAGTATGAGTCAGGCTCTTTCCCTTATGAATATGGGTTATATGACAGATTTGATGAACAAACCAAAAGAAGCCACCATGGGCAAGGTGCTTTATGAATCAATAAAGGCCCAGGCCGATATTCTGGCTGGGCAAGGCAGGACCAACTATATGCCAACAATCTATGACCAGGTTAGTATAAGCGCAAGAATGGTTAATATCCTGATAGGCGATGACGGATTCAGGCAAAATGGCAGGACCTATACAATGGACCTGGATAAGAAAGCCATCATGGCAAGAGCCCAAAAATATTTACCTGAGGCTGCTGCTGAAATAAACACTGCCTTTAAGGATGTAGAAGCCTTGAATTATAAGCTGGTTCTTTCTGATATAGACAGCAAAAATGTAAAAATGCAGATGAACATAAAAGGAAGTGCTAAGACAAATTCAGGAAGCATTCCATTTAATATGGATATAAATACCACAGGCCAAACAAACTCCAAAATAGATTTTAGTCTCAGCATTCCGAAAAAAGGAAAACTAGTCTTCCACATGGATGCAAAATCAGCGGAAACAGGTCAGTCAATAAGCACTGCTCCTCCTGCAGACTCTTTGATAAAGGATATTAAATAAATTATTCGCTAAATAAGCTCTACTAGTGCAGACACCAAAAAACCCGGACCAAAGCCCGGGTTTTTATTTTTTGATTTTTTATTAGAATCTTACAGCTTGCTATAGGTTGTATTGCCT
>JBDHVO010000074.1:0-6081 GCA_039809675.1 Proteocatella sp. | reverse complement strand
AATAAATCCTGATGAATCAGTTGCCCTGGGCGCAGCAATCCAGGCAGGAGTTCTAACAGGAGAGGTTAAGGATATTCTCCTTCTTGATGTAACTCCGCTATCACTTGGTATAGAGACACTTGGAGGAGTAGCTACAAATATTATACCAAGAAATACCACAATACCTACAAAAAAATCGCAGGTATTCTCAACAGCAGCCGACAACCAGACCGCAGTAGATATCCATGTACTGCAGGGAGAAAGATCAATGGCAGCTGATAACGTAACTTTGGGCAGATTCCAGCTTACAAATATCGCTCCGGCTCCAAGAGGAATTCCGCAGATTGAAGTAATATTTGACATAGATGCCAATGGTATTGTGCATGTAACTGCAAAAGACCAGGGAACTGGAAAAGAGCAGACCATTACGATCACGTCTTCAACAAATCTTTCGGAAGCCGATATTGAGAAAAAAGTTAAAGAGGCTGAGCTCCATGCTGAGGAAGACAACAAAAAGCGTGAGAAAATGGAGACCTTGAACCAGGCTGAATCAACAATCTATCAGATGGAAAAAGCTCTGGAGGAAGCTGGAGATAAGGCAAGCGCAGAGGAAAAAGAAGCAGTAAAAGCAGCAATTGAAGAATTAAAAACAACAATAGCAAATGAAAATTCTACATCTGAAGAAATCAGGAACAAAATGGATGACTTAATGAATAAATTCCATCCAATATCTCAAAAAATGTATGAAGCTGCCCAGGCGGAAAATGCAGCAGGCCAGGGACAAAACCAAGAAACACCACAAAATGATGATGTTGTAGATGCAGAAATAGTAGAAGAATAATAAATTTAAAAGGCTTGCGAACGCCTCGCAGGCCTTTAAGTGTGAGGTGAAAGTGTGGCAAAAAGAGACTACTATGAAATATTAGGAGTAAACAAATCCGTAGACGAGAAAGAATTAAAAAAAGCATACAGAAAAAAAGCTATGGAGTTCCATCCTGATAGAAACCCTGATAACAAAGAAGCGGAAGAAAAATTCAAAGAAGTAAACGAAGCTTATGAAGTACTTTCAGATGCAGAAAAAAGGGCAGCTTATGACAACTATGGGCATGCTGCATTTGAACAAGGTGGAATGGGCGGAGCCGGTGGCTTTGGTGGCTTTGGTGGCTTTGAAGGCGGAGGCTTCGGAGGCTTTGAGGATATTTTTGGAGACTTGTTTGGCAGTGCATTCGGTGGCGGAGGCTCAAGACAGAGGAGAAATGCCCCTGTAAAGGGTGATGATATAAGATATAGGATGAATATTTCCTTTGAAGAAGCAGCCTTTGGTACAGAAAAAGAAATTACTATAACAAGGGAAGATGAGTGCTCTGTTTGCCATGGGACGGGAGCGAAGCCAGGCAAAGGAGCCACAAAATGTCCGACCTGCCATGGGTCTGGCCAAACCCAAAGACAGGTTAGGACTCCTCTTGGAGTTATGATGAGTACAACTACATGTCCAAGCTGTGGTGGAAGTGGCGAGATTATTGAAGAAAAATGTGATAAATGCCACGGCAGAAAAACTGAAACCAAGAGAGTAAACAGGAAAGTCAGAATACCTGCAGGAGTTGATGACGGCGCAACTATAAGGATGTCTGGCGAAGGCAACCAGGGAATGCGCGGAGGCCCAAAGGGAGATGTTTATATAAGTATAAGTGTTTCACCTCACAAGCAGTTTAGGCGAGAGGGCTATAATGTTTGGCTTGACATACCAGTTAGCTTTGTTGACGCAGCCCTGGGGGCTGAAATTAAGGTTCCTACCCTTGACGGGGAGGTTAAGTATAAAATACCTGAAGGAACCCAGACTGGAACCATTTTCAGGATGAGGGGCAAGGGTATAACCTATCTTAACTCTGACAGACGAGGAGACCAGCTGATCAAGGTCACAATTCAGACTCCTAAGAAGCTTAATACTAAACAAAAAAATGCTCTTAGAGACTTTGATGAGCTCATGAACCCCCAGAAGTACAAAAAGGATATAAAAAGTGATGACCTGAAAAAGAACTCGGCTGATAAAGCAGAAGCAAAGAATACAGCAAGCTTTGAGGAAACTTATGAAGGCAGCCCAAATCAGGACCCTAAAAGCGACACAGCTACAGGTAGCAGCAAAAAAAAGGGGATTTTTAAAAAAATGATGGACATTGTAGATCCTGAGTAAACTGGCAGGCTGGTCAGCTAATTATTAGCTGACCAGCTTTTTCTGATATAATTAACAAAAATACACACGCAAGGAGCAAAAATGACCACAAGAAAAAAAGTACTGGGTATACTTGAAAAATATAGGGACACCTACATATCAGGGCAATTTATAGGCGAGGAGCTCAAGATCTCACGAGGCGCTATTTGGAAGAATATTAACCAGTTGAGGGCTCAGGGCTATGAAATAGAATCAAAAACCAACAGGGGCTATAGGCTGTTAAAAGGAAATGATAAATTATCAGATGCTGGCATAAGAAATTATTTAAAAAAGGAATACTCTGATACTGAAATTATAGTCCTTGACTCTGTTGATTCAACCAATAGCTTTGCCAAAAAATACGCTGTTGACCGGGAGGGCTGGATGATAATTGTTGCAAATAAGCAGACAGCTGGCAGAGGGCGGAGGGGGAGAGCATTTTCGTCACCTGAAAACGGGGTATATATGAGTATGGTTTTAAGGCCAACTATTGACCTTCATGAAATTTATTTTTCTACAATTCTAACAGTAGTTGCAGTCCACAGGGTGCTTTCAAGGCTGACGGACGAAAAAATCATGATAAAGTGGGTCAATGACCTTTTTGTGGGTAATAGAAAAATATGCGGAATTCTTACTGAGCTAGTCAGCAGCGTTGAAAGTATGAAGGTGGAATTTGTAGTCGCCGGAGTAGGCATAAATGTAAACTCAAGCTTAAATGCCTACCCTTGTGAACTCGACAAAATAGTAGGCATACTTGAAATCTCAGACTTGGACCGCAACAAGCTGATAGCTGAAATAGCAAATGAAGCATTTGCTATTTTTGACAACTATGATAAAGCAGCAATTATCGACGAATACAAATCATTCCAGCTCTTATTGGGTAAAGAAGTGAAATTTGAGAATGAGGGAAAGCTAAGGACGGCAATTGCCCTGGATATAACCGAAAATGGAGAACTCCTTGTCATAGACGGTGATGAAAAAATTATTTTAAATGCTGGAGAAATATCTGTAAAGCTGAGTGAATAAGGGATTTGTATGATATAATTAGGAGCATATCTGTATTTTCAAAAAGCAAGAATAAGCAATATAATTGTGGTAAAAAGAGGTTTTTTGTAAGGAGAAGGAATATGAAGGTGCTTATACTTGGAAGCAGTGCGGCTGGCCTGGCCTGTGCTGAAGCCCTAAGACAAAAAAGTGATGCGGAAATAACAATTATTGGAAAGGAAAGCTACAAGCCCTATTATAGGCCTGCGCTTTCTCATATGATACTTAGCAACGACCTGCCTTCAAGGTTCTACCTGAAGCCGGATTCCTATTATAAAGATAATAATATAAAGCTTGTACTTGACACTGAGGTTACAGCCATAGACAGGCAGAACAAAAAGATATATACGAATACCGGCCAAGAAATCCTATACACAAAGCTTGTAATTGCCCTGGGAAGCAGCAACTTTGTGCCTCCCCTCCAAGGTGTGGATAAAAAAGGGGTATTTAACCTCAAATACTACAGTGATTTGCTAAAACTAAATGAATATGCTACAAACAAACAAAACATAACAATTATCGGCGGTGGCCTTTTGGGAATTGAGGCTGCCTGGGCCTTTAAAAAGGCAGGGAAAAGTGTGACCATAGTTGAATTTCTTGATAGGCTTATGGCAAACCAGCTGTCTCCTGCTGCTTCAGCACTTGTTGAAAAAGAAATAGAAGCTTCAGGAATTAGGGTTATGACAGGAAAATCTGTCAAACAAATCCTTGGAGATGATGAGCTAATGGCCGTGCTTCTTGAGTCGGGAGAAGAAGTCCCTACAGATATCCTCTTTTATTCTATAGGAGTAAGGCCGAATATCTCTATAGCAAAGGCCGCAGGCCTGACTGTTGAAAAGGGAATAGTAGTCAATGATAAGATGCAGACATCAGATAATGATATATATGCCGTAGGCGACTGCTGCCAGATTGGAAACATGGTTCCTGGAATCTGGCCTCTTGCCCTGCAGACAGGGAAAATTGCTGCAGAAAATATCCTGGGAACAGAATCCAAGCTATCTATAAATCCGCCAATTGCACTGCTTAAGGCTCTTGATAAGGGAGTTTATTCCGCAGGCTTTATAAATGGCGGTGATGATTACCTTGAAATAACTGAGGGTGATTCCTACAAAGCCTTTGCCTTTAAGGAAGGAGGTCTTATTGGAATCAACCTGATTGCAGATACAAGACTCTCGTCCAAGGCCCTAAGGCTATTAACAGAAAAAATATCAAAAGAAAAACTAATTGAAATACTGAAAGGGAATTAGATGTTACTATTAGCAGAAAACTGGAAGGATTACGAAATAATTGATGCAGGGAACGGCGAAAAGCTAGAGCGGTGGGGGGAAATAATCCTAAGAAGGCCAGACCCTCAGATTATTTGGGAGGCTGACAAAAAATCAAAGCCCTGGAATGACGTACATGGCTTCTATCATCGCAGTGATAAAGGCGGCGGCCAATGGGAGATGAAAAAGAGCTTTCCGCAAAAATGGACCATAAAATATGAAGGTCTAACCTTTAATATCAAGCCTACAGGCTTTAAACACACAGGACTTTTTCCTGAGCAGGCGGCTAACTGGGATTTTATAATTTCAAAAATAAGTAAAGCAAATAGGCCTGTGAAGGTTCTAAACCTTTTTGCTTATACAGGAGGGGCGACCTGTGCGGCATCCTATGGAGGAGCAGCTGAGGTAGTCCATGTTGATGCATCCAAGGGTATGGTTGCCTGGGCAAAGGAAAATGCCGAGTCTAGTGGCCTTTCTCACAATAAAATAAGGTATATAGTTGATGATGTATTTAAATTTGTTGAAAGAGAGCATAGAAGAGGCAACCTATATGATGCTATAATAATGGACCCTCCTTCCTATGGAAGAGGCCCAAAAGGGGAAATATGGAAGCTTGAAGATGAATTACCCAAGCTTCTTGAGCAGACATCAAAGATATTAAGCAAAGAACCCCTCTTCCTGCTTGTGAATGCCTATACGACAGGATTATCTCATATATCCCTTAACAATATGATGATCCAGATATTCGGAAACAAATTTAAATTCACATCAGGAGAGATTGGTATACCAGTTAGCAAATCTGACCTGGTCCTGCCATGCGGCATTTACGCAAGATTGGAGAAATAATGATAAAAGTAATTTATGAAGATAACCATATAATTGTAGTTGAAAAACCCTTTAATATACCCACTCAGGAGGATGAATCCGGGGATATGGACATACTAAGGATGGTTAAGGAGTATATAAGGGTAAAATACAAAAAACCAGGCGAGGCGTATATAGGGCTGGTTCACAGGCTTGATCGTGTTGCTGGAGGCCTTATGGTATTTGCTAGGACCAGCAAAAGTGCATCGAGACTCTCCGAACAAGTGAGAAACAGAACCTTTAAGAAGGAATACTTGACTGTTGTGGAGGGAAACCTAAGGTCTGACGCAACAAGTCTTGTTGATTACCTGGTGAAGGACAGTGAGACTAACACGGTATACGTGACAAAAAAAGATGCTAAAGGAGCAAAGGAAGCAAGGCTGGATTATCTTATTATGGAAAAGCACGACAACCTAAACCTTCTGAATGTGAACCTGCATACGGGCAGACCCCACCAGATCAGGGTCCAGTTTTCATCAAGGAACAACCCTATCTGGGGAGATGGCAAATATGGTTCATCATACAGGAGTAGAAAAGGAATTGCTCTTTGGTCTTCAAAAATAACCCTTGAGCATCCGACAAAAAAGGAAAAGATGACCTTTGAATCCACTCCGCCGCAAGTAGAACCAAGAGATATGTTTAAAGCAATAAAAAATATAGATTAATCTCATAAAAATATTGACAAGCAGTAATTTGTGATATATAATTATACGCTATCTT
>JBDHVO010000073.1:0-6090 GCA_039809675.1 Proteocatella sp. | reverse complement strand
GGAGGGGTTCTCCAGCTTCTACCTTGTCCCCTTCTTTTTTGAACCACTTAACTATCGTGCCTTCTTCCATGGCCATACCAGCCTTTGGCATTATTACTTCTACTGCCATAGCTCCTCCTGATTGTTCATAACCTTCAATACTGCCTGTCTTATTTTATTTTCATCCGGCACAATGGCTTTTTCCAGCTCTGGACTATAGGGTACAGGAGTATCAAGGCCTGCCACTCTTAGAACAGGGGCATCCAAATAGTCAAAGGCTTCACTTTCACTTATTATAGCCGCTATTTCTCCTCCCAGGCCTCCTGTCTTGCAGGCTTCATGAACTATTATTGCCCTGCCAGTTTTTTTGACAGATTTTACTATGAGGTTTTTGTCTAAGGGAGCCAGGGTTCTTAGGTCAACAACCTCTACAGATATTTTTCCTTCCAAGTCGTTTGCAACCTTTAGCACCCTTTCCAGCATTCTGCCGTAGGTTACTATGGTCACATCAGATCCTTCTTTTTTTATATCTGCTACTCCAAGGGGTATGGTGAAGTCCCCCTCTCTCACCAGACCTTTTTTTCTGTACAAGAGCTTTTGTTCTATAAACATTACCGGATTATCATCTCTTATTGCCGCCTTTAAGAGCCCCTTTGCATCCTCAGGAGTTGAAGGTGCAACAACCTTTAGTCCTGGAACATGGCAAAGCCAGGCTTCAAGACTTTGGGAATGCTGGGCTGCTGCTCCTGTGCCTGAGCCTGCTGGAAATCTTACTACCATGGGAACCTTAGCCTTGCCCCCATACATATATCTCATTTTTGCTGCCTGGTTGACAATTTGGTCCATAGTTAAGGTTACAAAGTCCATAAACATTATTTCTGCAATTGGCCTCAGGCCAGTTGCTGCAGCACCCACTGCGGCTCCTGCTATTGCAGCTTCGGATATGGGAGTGTCTCTAACTCTTCTTGGCCCAAATTCTTCAAACATTCCCACAGAAAGTCCAAATGCTCCGCCATAAAGGCCTATATCCTCACCTATAAATATGACGCTTTCATCCCTTCGCATTTCTTCACTCATAGCCTCACGAATGGCTTGGGCATATGTGATTTCTCTCATTTTTTCTCCTCTACGCATAAATATCTTCAAGCACTGTGCTAATATCAGGCATTGGCGAATTCATAGCAAATTTTACAGCAGCTTCTATGTCTTCTTTAGCTTGGGCTTCAAGCTTATCCAGGTCTTCAGCTCTTGCAATAGCGTTTTCAATAAGAGCTTTCCTCATGTGAGGAATAGGATCTTTTTTCTTCCACTCCTCAATTTCTGCTTTTGTCCTGTACACATTGGCATCACTCTTTGAGTGGCCAAGATACCTGTAGGTTTTGCTTTCTACAAGCACAGGCCCCTTACCACTTCTTACGTATTCCGCTATCTCTTGCATTTTTGTGTAAACCTCGATTGCATTATTGCCGTCAATTATATGGCCGGGAATCCCGTAAGAAGCTGCCCTCTCCGCTATGTTTGCTATATTCATTGAGTCCTTTACATGAGTTGACATGCCATAGAGGTTATTTTCACAGTAAAAAATAACAGGGAGCTTCCATACAGATGCGAGGTTTAACGATTCATGGAAAGAGCCTTCATTGGACGCCCCATCCCCAAAAAAACACAAGACAATGTTTCCAGTATCATTATATTGCTGGGTAAGGGCTGCTCCAACTGCTATGCTGTGGCCTCCGCCTACTATCCCATTGGCACCGAGGTTTCCTGACTCAACATCAGCTATATGCATAGATCCCCCCTTACCCTTGCAGTATCCGCTTTCCCTGCCAAGAAGCTCAGCCATCATTTTATTAAGATCTACTCCCCACCCAATTATCTGACTATGGCCTCTATGGGTGCTGGTAACAAGGTCACCCTTTTGCATAGCCATGGCGGCCGCAACTGATGATGCCTCTTCTCCTACAGAAAGATGGGTCGTTCCATGAACCATGCCTCTGGAGAAAAAGTAGCTTACTTTTTCTTCGAAGGCTCTGGCAGGGTTAATCCTTTTGTACATTTCCAGGGGGGTTTCCTTAGGAATATTCATTTATTTCTCCTTTTTAATCGTCAGCTGATTTAGCTACCCTTTAAACTTCTCTATCTGTCCAAAAACATCCCATATTACCTCTTGGAGCGTTTTTTTCTCTATTATCTTTATACCCTTGGTTTGAATCTTTTTACTGAAGCTGCCCTTTGCAACGTAGACTCTTTCAAAGCCCATCCTGTCAATCTCCCGAATTCTTTGCTCCATAGACGGCACTTTTTTAAGCTCACCTGTAAGGCCAACATCTCCAATAAACACATAGTTGTTTGGCACAGGCTTCTCAGAGAAGGAAGATACTATACTTATTAGTATGCCCAGATTTATTGCATTTTCTTTTACCTTCAGGCCACCTGTTGTTCTTATAATTACGTTTTTGTTCAAAAGGTTAAATCTAGCTCTTTGCTCAAGTATACTAATGAGTATATTTAGCTGGTCTCTTTTTAGACCTTCTGCTATTCTGGTCGGGTAGGGCATAAAGGATGTGGATACAAGGCTTTCGATTTCAAGAATTACAGGCCGAGTACCCTCCCTTACAACTGTAAGCGCCGAACCTGACACCCTGTCTTTTTCATCTCTTATTGTCATAAAGTATTCTGAAGGATTATCTATGGAAACGAGCCCTTCCTCTGACATTGTAAAAAAACCCATTTCTCCCGTGCTACCAAAACGGTTCTTGGTGCTTTGAAGCTCCCTGAGTTCCTCGTCACTGTCGCCCTCAATGACAAGAACTGTATCTACCAAGTGTTCAAGAGCCCTTAGGCCTGCCATTTCTTCGTTTTTGTTCATTTGCCCTACAAATATTACTGCCCTTGGCCTTGCTTTATTTTTTGCTATTCTTACCATAGCGTTGGCGCACTCCATTGTCTGAGTTGGAGACCCAGCCCTTGAAGGCAGCTGGTCTTCAAGGGTAAAGGTTTGGATGGAGTCTATTATTATCAGCTCCGGGTCTATTTCTTCTATCTGCTGCAAGACACCATCCATTGAGTTGTCCGATATTATCCAGATATTATCACTGATTGTTTTTAGTATTCTGCCTGCCCTGGACTTTATCTGGGAATCACTTTCTTCACCTGAAGCATAGAGGACTTTTTTGCCTTGGGAGGCTATATCCTGAGCCACTTGGAGGAGCAGGGTTGATTTTCCCGCACCAGGCTTGGCTGTAATAATGCTTACTGAGTCCTTTACTATCCCCCCGCCCATAACTCTGTTAAATTCACTTAAGGAGCTTACAATACGATTGCTGTTTTCTGTCTTTACATCCACAAGCTTGACGCTGCTTGAAGCAGATGCTTTTGTAGTCTTTACTCCTCTGTTTGCACCTGAAACATAGGAGGTTTTTGCAGGCGCCTCTGCTTCTTCGATTGTTCCATAGGCTGCGCACTCAAAACACCTTGCACTCCATTTGACGCTTTCGTTTCCGCAGCTTGTACATTTATATATTATCTTTGTTTTCATATTTTTAATTTTGCTTATAAAGATATTTGTATTTTGGGTTAAGAGGCTCAGCCGACTGAATTATTGCTCCTCCAAGACAGATTTCCCCATCATAGAGCACCGCAACCTGACCTGGGGTTACTGCCTTTACAGGGTAATCATAGGTGATTTTCAGCTTTCCATCCCCGGCATCCTCCACAGTTACAGGAATATCCTCCTGACGATACCTAAATTTTGCCGTGCATTTCATTGGCAGACTTGAAGGTTCATCAAGAGTCCATATCATTTCATCCGCAATAAGGTTTGTTGTAAATAATGATTCATGGTCTTCTCCCTGGGCAACATAGAGTATATTATCCTTGAGATTCTTGCCCACAACAAAAAACGGCTCTCCTGTTCCTATACCTCCAATCCCTATACCCCTTCTTTGGCCATAGGTATAATGAATGAGTCCATGATGGGTACCGATTATTCCCCCGTCAACCCACTTAATGCTGCCTTCTTTTGATAAGAGGTATTTATCAAGAAAAATATCAAAATCTCTTTCCCCTATAAAGCATACTCCAGTGGAATCTTTTTTATGGGCTGTGGCAAGGCTGTTTTCCTCTGCAAGCCTTCTTACTTCAGATTTTGGAAGGTCGCCAATCGGGAAGATGGTTTTTGAAAGAGCCCTTTGGCCTATTCTTGATAAAAAATATGACTGATCTTTGTTTTGATCCATCCCCTTTAAGAGGTAGTATTTGTCTCCTCTTTTTTCGACTCTTGCATAATGACCCATAGCAATATATGCTCCGTCAAGCTTCATGGCGTAGTCTAGGAAGGCATTAAATTTAATCTCGGTGTTACACATAACATCCGGGTTTGGGGTTCTGCCTGCATTATACTCCCTAAGAAAATAGCTGAACACCTTGTCCCAATATTCCTTTTCAAAGTTAACTGTATAGTAAGGGATGCCAAGCTCGGAAGCCACCCTGCCAACATCCATATAGTCCTCTGTTGCCGTACAAATTCCACTTTCATCAGTCTCATCCCAGTTTTTCATAAATATCCCGACTACATCGTAGCCTTGTTCTTTTAGTAAAAGGGCAGCTACAGAGGAGTCAACTCCTCCGCTCATCCCAAGTATTACTTTTTTATTCATATTTTCTCCTAATATTGTTTTTCTAATTCTTCCACAAGCTCCCTAAAGGTTTCCATGGCTAATTCAATAGGCTCTTTTTTGCCCATATCAATGCCAGCTATTTTCAAAAGCTCTATTGGATAATCACTTTTCCCACTTTTTAAAAAGTCTGTATATGACTTTACTGCTTCTGGACCGTCACTGCTGATTTTTCTTGCGATAGCATTGGCCGCACTGTAGCCTGTTGCGTATTTGTATACATAAAATGCCGAATAAAAATGGGGAATTCTTGCCCACTCCATAGCAATATTATCGTCCGTTTCAGTATTTACTCCAAAGTATTTTTCATTGAGCTTTTTGTATTGTCTTGATAAAAATTCAGCTGTAAGCACCTGGCCACTTTCAACGGAAGTGTGGGTCAGCAATTCAAATTCAGCAAACATGGTCTGTCTGAAAATGGTAGTCCTGAAGCCTTCCAGGTACATATTCAGTATATAGAGCTTTTCTTCCTTACTTTTTACATTTTTCAAAAGATAATCGCTTAAGAGCATCTCATTTACTGTAGAGGCAACCTCTGCTGTAAATATTGAGTGTCCTCCGTAGATAAAGGGCTGATTTTTTCTTGTATAGTAGGAATGCATTGAATGGCCAATTTCGTGGACAAGAGTGAATACATCCCTGAGCCTATCCTGATAGTTTAATAATATATATGGCATACTTTCATAGCTTCCAAAGGAATAAGCCCCACTCGTTTTGCCCTTATTTTCATAAACATCAATCCAGCCTTCTGCAAGTCCCTTTTCAAGAGTATTTATATAATCCTCACCCAAAGGGGACAAGGCTTTTTTCATCATTACAATTCCTTCTTCATAAGGTATTTTACTGTTTTCAGGCTCAACCAAGGGCACATACATATCGTACATCTTCAATTTATCGAGCTTTAAAGCTTTTTTTCTTATTTCCAAATATTTATGGAGTAAAGGCAGGTTTTCATTTATCACATCGACAAGGTTGTGATAGACTTCTGTAGGTATATTGTCAGGATGAAGGCCTGCCTCAAGGGCTGAATCAAATTTTCGGACGTCTGCCATCATACAGTCACCCTTTACAGAATAGGCAAGGGTTGTAGCAATTGTATTTTTTTGCTTAGTATAGGCCGAATAAACTTTTTCATAGGCTTCTTTTCTTACATTCCTGTCGGCTGATTCTAAAAAACTTCCGTAGCTTCCATGGGTCAAAAGCTTTTCTTCCCCATTGTCATCCTTAATAGTGCCAAAATCCATATCCGCATTATTAATCATGGTAAATATATCATCACTAGCCTCTAAGGCTTCCTGAAATTTTGAAATAAGAACCTCTTCTTTTTCACTTAGAGTATGATCTTCATTTCTAAACACTTCCTCCAGCATAAATGAGTATGCTTGAAGGTCCTTGTTTTCTTTTATATAGCTAAATATTTTTTCTTTTCCTGCCA
>JBDHVO010000072.1:0-6113 GCA_039809675.1 Proteocatella sp. | reverse complement strand
GAAAGTTGTCAGCATTGGTAAGCGTATTAGCTGTGGCTACACTCGTACTTACAGGATGCGGAAGCAAGGGTGGAGACGCCGGAAGCGGAGAGGGGGGAGCCAAAACATCCCTTGTAGTTGCCCACGGAGCAGACGCAAAATCACTGGATCCGCACGGAACAAATGACCAACCGTCATCAAGAGTTATGAAGCAGATTTATGACACCCTTGTTTTCCAGACAGAAGAAATGGAGCTCGTTCCTTCCCTGGCAGAAAGCTGGGAAAACGTTGATGACCAAACAATAGAATTCAAACTAAGACAGGATGTAAAATTCCACAACGGAGAGCAATTTACAGCCAACGATGTTAAGTTTACTCTTCTTAGAGCCCTTGAATCACCAAACGTAGGCCATATTGTAGAAGCAATAGACCCTGCAAAAATCGAAGTAGTAGATGACTATACAATAAGAATTGGAACCCTGTATCCATTTGCTCCACTTCTTTCCCACCTTGCTCATACAGGTGCATCTATCCTGAATGAAAAAGCCGTAACAGAGGCTGGAGAAAGCTACGGAATAGAATCAGTAGTAGGAACAGGAGCCTTCAAATTTGAGAGCTGGGCAAACGGAGACAATATTGTCCTTGTAAGAAACGATGAATACTACAAGGGACCTGCCAAGCTTGAAAAAGTAACCTTTAGAGCAATCCCTGAAAACACAAGCAGAACCATCGAGCTTGAAACAGGCGGAGCTGACATAATCTATGACGTAGATCCAAGTGATGTAACAAGAATAGAAGACAATGATAAGCTTGTACTTGTAAGAGACCCTAACTTCTCTACAACCTATATAGGCTTCAACTGCAAGAAAACTCCATTTGACAACATTCAGGTTAGACAGGCAATCAATATGGCTCTTGACAAGGAAGCAATAGTAAGCAACGTATACAAGGGAACTGGTTACCAGGCAAAGGGTCCTCTTGGACCAAACGTGTGGGCATCCAACCAAAACCTTGAGCCATATGCTTATGACCCAGAGGCAGCAAAGGCCCTTCTTGCTGAGGCAGGCTACAAAGACGGATTTACAACAACAATCTGGGCCAACGAAAACCAGCAAAGAATGGATATAGCAGAAATAGCTGCAAACCAGCTTGCTGCAGTTGGAGTAAAAACAGAGGTTAAGATAATGGAGTGGGGAGCCTACCTTGACGGAACGGCTGCCGGCGAGCATGATATGTTCATCCTGGGCTGGGTAACAGTAACAGGAGACCCTGACTATGGTCTGTATCCACTATTCCACTCATCCATGTTTGGAGACGCAGGTAACAGAACCTTCTACTCAAATCCGACAGTTGACAAGCTTCTTGAAGAGGGAAGAACATCTACGGACCCTGCTGTAAGAGAAGCGGCCTACATGGAGGTTCAGCAGATAGTAAGAGATGAGGCTCCTTGGATCTTCACATGGGGCGGAGAAAACATCTCAGGAACAGGAGCCAGCGTAAAAGGATTCAAGCAGCATCCTGCAGGCCACTACAACCTGTACCCTGTATATTTTGAATAAAAATTCAGAGTTTTAGAGTGTAGGGAGGGAAACTTCCCTACATTCTTAAATTAAAGCTAAAATTTGCAAATAATTTTTTATATTATGTAAAATCACCAATAGTATGGAGGAAATATGCATAAATACATACTCAGAAGGCTACTGATGATGATTCCTGTAATCATCGGCGTAACCTTTATAATATTCTCTATGATGTACTTTACGCCTGGGGATCCTGCGAGAATAATCCTTGGAGAATCGGCCAAGGCAGAGGACGTTTCAAGGCTGAGAGAAGAGCTGGGCCTAAATGATCCCTACTTTGTCCAGTTTGGAAACTATGTTAAAAAAGCAGTAGTAGATCAGGATATAGGTAAATCCTATGTAACAAAAAGACCTGTAACATCAGAAATAATGAACCGCTTCCCAACAACTCTCAAGCTTGCTGCCCTATCTATTATTATAGCTGTAGCAATAGGAATACCAACTGGAATAATATCAGCAACCAAGCAGTACTCCCTCTTTGACAATATATCCATGGTCTTAGCCCTTATAGGGGTATCCATGCCCAACTTCTGGCAGGGACTCCTCCTTATCCTCTTCTTCTCGGTAGGGCTGGGCTGGCTGCCATCCTCTGGTTTTTCATCCTTTAAGCATATGATCCTGCCGGCTGTGACAATCGGAACAAGTACAGTAGCCGTTATCACCCGGATGACAAGATCCTCTATGCTAGAAGTAGTAAGGCAGGACTATATAAGGACTGCCAGGGCAAAGGGTGAGGTCGAATCAAAGGTAATAAACCACCATGCCCTGAAAAACGCCCTTATCCCCATAATCACAGTAATAGGAATTCAGTTTGGCTACCTTCTTAGCGGGGCAGTTCTTACAGAATCAATCTTTGCTGTACCGGGAGTTGGAAGGCTGATGGTTCAGTCCATAAAAGAAAGAGACTTTCCGGTTGTCCAGGGCTCTGTGCTTTTCATAGCAGTAGCCTTTAGTATGGTGAATCTGCTGGTTGACATTCTTTATGCCTTCGTAGATCCAAGAATCAGATCGCAGTACAAATAGGGAGGAAATATGAGCGAAATAAATACACCAGTAAGAGAATCAAGAAAACGCAGCCCTTGGCGTGACGTATGGAACAGGCTAAAAAAGAATAAATCAGCCCTCTTTGGGATGGCAATAATCTTCCTTCTCTTCTTTTTTGCAATAACAGCAGACATAATAGCCCCTTATGGGATAGATGATCAGGACCTGGCCCTTGGCATAGTAAAGCCAAACGCCCAGCATCCAATGGGGACAGACAACTTTGGCCGAGATATAATGAGCAGGATAATCCACGGATCACGAATCTCCCTTATGGTAGGCTTTGTATCCGTATCCATCTCCCTGCTTGTAGGAGGAGCCCTGGGAGCCATTGCAGGCTTTTTTGGAGGCAAGCTGGACAACATAATAATGAGAGCCATGGATATCCTTCTTGCAATCCCATCAATCCTTCTGGCAATCTCCATAGTATCAGCGCTGGGGCCAGGACTTGTAAACGTAATGATTGCCGTTGGTATATCCTCCATACCGTCTTATGCAAGGATAGTAAGGGCATCCGTAATCACCCTTAAGGACCAGGAATTTATCGAAGCTGCAAGAGCTGTTGGAACAAGCAACTACAGAATAATAGCCAAGCACCTTATTCCAAACTCCATGGCACCGATTATAGTTCAGGCAACCCTGGGAGTTGCAGGAGCCATACTGTCAGCAGCAGGCCTTAGCTTTATCGGTCTTGGAATCCAGCCGCCGACACCTGAGTGGGGAGCCATGCTATCAACAGGCAGGCAGTATATAAGGGATTATCCTCATATAACAGCCTTCCCGGGACTTGTAATAATGATAACCATATTCGGATTAAACCTCTTTGGTGACGGGCTAAGGGATGCTCTTGACCCAAGACTTAAAAACTAATCAGGAGGGACCATGTCGCAGAATCTAATAGAAATAAAGGGCCTTAACATCCACTATGTAACAGAAGAAGGAACAGTAAAGGCAGTAAACAATATGAACCTTGAAGTAAATAAAGGTGAAACCCTGGGTCTTGTTGGAGAGACAGGAGCAGGAAAAACTACAACAGCCCTTGGCATAATGAGGCTGGTAGCAGACCCTCCAGGAAAAATTATCAGCGGGGAAATTGTATATGAAGGAGAAGATCTCCTCAAATACACAGAAGCCCAGATGCGGAAGGTAAGGGGAAATAAAATATCTATGATTTTCCAAGACCCTATGACCTCCCTAAACCCTGTACTTACAGTGGGAGAGCAGATAGCAGAGGTAATCCTCCTCCACCAAAAGGTATCAAAGGCTGAATCGGTAATTAAGGCCCAAAAAATGCTTGAAACAGTTGGAATACCGGGAGACAGATACAAGGACTTCCCCCACCAGTTTTCAGGCGGTATGAAGCAAAGAGTTGTAATAGCCATTGCTCTGGCCTGTAACCCTCAGCTCCTTATAGCTGATGAGCCAACAACAGCCCTTGACGTAACCATCCAGGCCCAGGTTCTGGAGCTTATGAACAACCTCAAAAAAGAATTCAACACCTCCATGATCATGATAACCCATGACCTTGGAATAGTAGCAGAAGTATGCGACAAGGTAGCGATTATGTATGCAGGCTCTGTTGTAGAATACACAACAACAAAAAACCTTTTTGAAACCCCGTCCCACCCCTATACAGTAGGACTCTTTGAATCGATACCGGACATTGACAGCGACGAAACAAGGCTAAAGCCGATCAAGGGCCTTATGCCTGACCCGACAAATCTGCCGCCTGGATGCCCCTTCCATCCAAGATGCCCAAGGGTAATGGATATATGCAAGGTAAAAGAGCCTCGGGAAACAAAAATAAAAGACGACCATATAGTAAAATGTTTCCTATACGAATAAGCTTGAGGTGAAAAATGGCAAATAAAATAATAGAAGTGAAAAATGCAAAAAAATACTTTAATACAAAAAAAGGCCTCCTCCATGCAGTTGATGATGTAAGCTTTGCCATCAACGAAGGAGAAACCCTGGGCCTGGTTGGAGAGTCCGGCTGCGGAAAATCAACAACAGGCAGGGTAGCCTTAAGACTATTAGATGCAACAGCAGGAGAGGTAATCTACGAGGGCAAGGACATAATGAAAATGTCCAATAAAGAAATGCGAGAAATGCGCAAAAAAATGCAGATAGTATTTCAGGACCCTTATGCATCCCTTAACCCAAGACTAAGCGTATCTGAAATCATAGCTGAGCCCCTTATAGTCCACAAGATTTATAAGGACAAGGCTGAGATGAAAAAAAGAGTTATGGAGCTTATGAGCACAGTAGGGCTGGCAGAAAGACTGGAGCATACATACCCCCATGAGCTGGACGGAGGCCGCCGCCAGAGAATTGGAATAGCAAGAGCCCTGGCCCTAAATCCAAAATTTATAGTTCAGGATGAGCCTGTATCAGCCCTTGACGTATCCATTCAGGCCCAGATCCTAAACCTTATGGCAGACCTCCAGGACGAATTTGGCCTCACCTACCTCTTTATATCCCACGACCTTAGCGTTGTAAAGCACGTAAGCGATAATATAGCGGTAATGTATCTTGGAAAAATTGTTGAGATGACAGACTCAAAAAACATCTTCAAGAACCCCCTCCACCCCTACACCCAGGCCCTATTATCGGCAATACCCTTGCCAAAGCTTGGAGCAGTAAGAAAAAGAATAATTCTTGAAGGAGACGTCCCATCTCCTGTAAACCCTCCTGCAGGCTGCAGATTTTACGGCAGATGTATGTATAGGCAGGATATTTGTAAAGAGCAAGAGCCGGCCCTTGTAGAAATCGAGCCTGGCCATACAGTGGCCTGCCACTTTGCAGGAAAAGTAGGAAAATAAAATGAGATTAGAGCAAAGAACCAGGCGTGAAGAAGAAGACTTCCTGAAGAGCCATAAAAATCTTCAGGAAACAAAAAACAAAGAAGAGCCTACAACAAAAGAGGCCAGACAGGAGGCTGTAAAAACCATCCTGAGAGGCCTTGTATTTGGGATAATGTTCCTCTTCTTTGACATAGGCTTTAGAAAATACCATTATACAGGTGGCAAAGAAGAAGCCTTCTTCTATATAGCCACCATGGTAACCATGCTTGGGACTTTGCAGCTTCCTCTAGGACTCTACTATTTAATAAAAACCCTGTGGGTAGATGAAGTCCCCCTCAACAAAAAAGGCAGATAGAAAAAAAGAGAGCCCAAGGGCTCTCTTGCACTATATATTAGAACAAGTGTACAAGAAACAAGCAGACCAATCAAGGCATTGATTTATAAAAGGGGGAAACCAACACACGCTATTAGATTGCTCTAAGGGGGACTTGCTCTTCAATACATACTAAATATATATGCTTACTTATAATAACACCCTTAAAGACTATTGTCAATATCTTTTGTGAGAAAAGTGGATTTTCTTGGTGTTGACAAGAAACTTAAAATCCTGTAAAATAAACAAGTACCAAAATGTTTCCGTAGCTCAGCAGGATAGAGCGTTCGCCTCCTAAGCGAAAGGCCGCGCGTTCGAATCGCGCCGGAAACGCCA
>JBDHVO010000071.1:0-6150 GCA_039809675.1 Proteocatella sp. | reverse complement strand
AATCAAAAACTTTGTTGAACCAGAATACTATTCAAAGGAATTTGACCTAGATGAAGATTTTGGCCCTGAGGATGAGATTGAGGTTATTGAAGAAACGATAAAACCTGTAGATAATGAAAGCATTTAAGGCTACTTAAGCAAGGAGTAAGCAATGGTAAGTGTATGGCAGATGGGCGTATTATTGGCAGGTATAGGAATCCTTATTCTTTGTATATTTGCGGCCACCACAATAAGAGATGTAGGTAGTGCAATAAAACGGATAGAAAGAATACTTGCAGACAAAAACGGCGAAATAGAAGCTATAATAAATAATTCAGCTTCAATAACTGATAGCGTTGATGGAATAGCATCGAATATAAACAAGGCAACTAATATTGTTGGAATAGTTTCCTCGGTGTCATCCCATATAGCTGATAGATTTTCTTCAGATGCTAAGGACAAAAACAAGGGAAAAGAAAAAAGAAGCCCTAAAACCGAGGAAGACTACTCCACCAGCCAGATGGACATAGATGACCTTATAAAAGAAAATGAAGACGAAATCGAAATGAATTTATAAAAGTATTAATCGGGAATCTTAAAAATGGATTAAAGTAAAGAGGTATAGGATGCAAAAGCTTATTATGGAAGTAAACAACAGTGATGCTTATGAGATTTATCTAAATGGTGAAATTGACCTTAATAACATCCAGGAAATGGAGAAGGCTCTTGACGAGGGGGTCAAGCTCTGTAAAAATATAATAATTGATATGAAGGATGTTAGGTTTATTGATTCTACGGGTATAGGTCTACTAGTAAAAACTTATAAGTCACTCAAGCCGGAGGGTAAAGCTATAGAAATTAAAAACGCAACAGGAAATGTACGCAAGGTTTTTAAAATCACCTGCCTTGAGGATGTATTCAATATGGGGGTAGACTAGTGATAGACATAAATAAAGAAAATATAATCAGAATGACGGTTCCCGCAGACTCGTCAAACATATCCGTTGTCAGGATGACAGCTTCGTCAATAGCCAACCGTATAGGCTTTAACATTGAAGAGGTTGATGATGTAAAAATAGCAATTTCAGAGGCCTGCACAAATGTTATCAAGCATTCCAGAGTAGATACCTTTGACCTTTTATTTGCCCAGGGTAACAATTTTTTAGAAATCGAAATAAAAGACCAGGGCACAGGCTACAATGTCTCCAACCTAAAGGAGCCTGATTTGTGCGGGGAAAGAGAAAATGGAGGTCTGGGCATATTTATAATCAAAATGCTTATGGACGAGGTTGTAATAGATTCATCCTCGGATAGGGGCACTACCATCTACATGAAAAAATTAATGGAGAGCGAGGTATAGGTTGCTGACAAATGGTTCTAATAGAAATGCTGAACTTTTTGCCAATCAAGACCTGAAGGACTATAGTACAAAAGAGCTTTTTGAACTATATAACAAGACAAGAGATCGGGAAATTAGAAATGAAATAGTCAACAGAAATTTATATATAGCTGAGCTTCTATCAAAAAAATATGTAGGCAAGGGCATAGAATATGATGATATTTTTCAGGTTGCATCCCTGGCTCTTATTTATGCCGTAGAAAGATTTGATATCAGCAAGGGTTTTGAATTTTCTAGTTTTGCTACTCCTACTATAGTCGGCGAAATAAAAAGACATTTTAGGGATAAGGGTTGGGCAATAAAGGTTCCAAGAAAAACACAGGAATTATCATTAAAGATAAATGAAGCAAGAGAAAGACTTCAGGCAGAGAAGGGGGCAGTTCCAAGGGTATGTGATATTGCCACCTACCTTAACACTTCAGAAGAGGAAATATTAGAAGCCATGGAGGCCTCCCAGCTTTTTAGTATAAGAAGTCTTGACCTTATAAAAGAAAACAATGAAAATGATTCAGAAATGAGCTTTGCAGATATACTAGGCGATGAGGACAGGAGTTTTTCAGATATTGAAAACCATGACTTTGTAAAAAAATTCCTTGAAGACCTTAACGAAATTGAAAAGAGAATAATTTTGGGCAGGTTTTTTGAAGGTAAAACTCAGGTAATAATTGCAAGAGAGCTTGATCTGTCCCAGATGACCATTTCTAGAATAGAAAAAAAAGTAATCCTAAAGCTAAAAGAAGAATATCAAAAAATAATGCTCCTCTAGGGCTAATAATAAGATAATAAAAGGTGGACGTCATGTCCACCTTTTGCTTTTATAAAAGACTATCCAGCATTTGGAAAAGATATGTATTCATCCTGTATATAACAAGGACTCTGGTTTCATCCTTTAAAACAAGGATTGTATCACCTGATTTTTCAATGGATTTTTGATTTTTTTCAAGAGCCTCCAGGGCCTCTTCAAAATGCTCTTGGCTTAAATTGATATTATGGGTTTTCATATTCTTCACCTCTTAGGGTATTATAGCATATACTTAAGCCTTGTGAAACAGGAAAATCCCCCCACTGATAACCCTTAGCAGGGTCGGGGAGGATTTCTATTTTCATATTTAATATGAGCTTGCCCAAAATTTACAAAAATCTCTTTAATTTATAATTTGTCCTCAGCCTTGTCTTTGAGGCCTTCTGCTTTTTCTTTTAGATCCTTAGCCTTGTCTTCAGTCTTGTCTTTTAGGTCCTCTGCTTTTTCTTTCAGGTCCTTAGCCTTGTCTTCTGCCTTGTCTTTGAGGCCTTCTGCTTTTTCTTTTAGGTCCTTAGCCTTGTCCTCTGCCTTGTCCTTTAGGTCCTCTGCTATATCCTTGGCATGCTCAAGCTTATCCTCGGCCTTGTCCTTAAAATCCTCAGCCATATCCTTGGCAGAGCTCATAGCTTCCTTTAGTTTATCCTTTAGACTCATAACGTCCTCCTTTACATATAATTTATTATTGCAAATGATTTACCCTAATCTATTTTATTTGAATCATCAAGGAATTTATTTGAATCCTTGTCAGCCTCGTCCCTTGGCTCGCTCCTGAATTCGTCCATCATTTCTATAATCTTGTCGGCGATTTCATGGCCTTCATATACATCATCGTTTAGGAAGTAGGTCAGGGCGTTTTTTAGTTTGTCAATAAAGCCATCTTCATCCGGCTCCTCCTGGTCAAGTTGGTCACGGATTTCTGCTATCCTTTTATCAACATCTTCTTTTAGGGCTTCATATTTATCCTTGGGAGCATTCTTGATTTCTTCTGCCATTTCCCTTATCCGCTCTGCAGATTCCCTTGTTTTTTCAACCTCTTTGTTAAATCGTTCTTTGATACCCATAATAAGCTCCTTTCAGATCAATCTAAAGAACCTATACCCAAAAATTCAGTGCTTATTCAGGCAAAATAAAAAAGGTGGACATAGCATCCACCCTTTAACTAGTCTATTATTGTTCCGTCTGTTGAGATTGTTACAATCTGCCATGGAATGAATTTTCCGGATGCCTTGAGGGCTTCAGTTGCTGCTCTTTCTATACCACCGCAGCAAGGAACCTCCATCCTAACAACAGTTACGCTTTTTATATTGTTTTCTCTGATTATGGCTGTAAGCTTGTCCGCATAGTCGCCATCATCAAGCTTAGGGCAGCCTATAATAGTAACCTTGCCCTTAATAAAGTCTTCATGAAAGTTTGCGTAGGCATAGGCAGTACAGTCTGCAGCTATAAGCAGCCTTGCACCATCAAAGTAAGGGGCGTTTACAGGCACCAGCTTGATTTGAACCGGCCACTGGCCCAGCCTTGACTGCATTTGTCCATTATTTTGATTTTGGGCAAGCCCTCTTTTTCCGGGCTGCATAGAATCCATTTTGCCAGGCATTGATGCCAGGCCTCCGCCAAACCCGCCTCCGGCTGGACCACCCTCTCTTACGAGGGCCTTGGCCATGGAGCCCGGGCAGCCACCCGATGGCTTGGCTGAATTTTTTTCAGCGACTCTCTTTGGAGCGACCTCTTTGTTGTAGTCGGCAGCCTCTCTTTGTTCAAAGGAGATGGCACCCGTAGGACAGTGAGGCAGACAGTTGCCAAGTCCGTCGCAATAGTCATCCCTTAAAAGAGTTGCTTTTTTATTTATTATGCCGATTGCCCCCTCGTGGCAGGCGGATGCGCATAGGCCGCATCCAACACATTTATCCTGATCAATTTTTATTACCTGTCTTATGGCCATTATAGTACCTTCCTTTATTAATCATTTAAGTATATTATTAAGTCTTTATATATTATTTAATAGCTATCTCAGTTCTTAAATAGATTATACAAGGAAAAGAGCCCAAAGGTCGTAACATTTGTAACATAGAGAGGGGAAAATCACACGCAAATAATACAAAATTAATAAAAAAGTAAAGTTATTTACTTAAAAATATGGTAAAATTAATAGTATTGCTTCAGGCGATTTTGACTGACAAAAAGAATGACAAATACAAGAAAGAAGGAATAAAAATTGGGATTTTTAGATAACTATCTGGCTAGCAGATATTTAAAAAAACTTGGCAAAGAGGTTGAAAAGGTAAACAGGCTGGAGCCTGAAATGGAAAAGCTTACAGACGATGAGCTTAGGTTAAAGACCTTTGAATTTAAGGACCGTATCAAGGGCGGAGCAACAACAGAGGATATAATGATAGAGGCCTTTGCAGTTTGTCGTGAGGGAGCCAAAAGGTCTTTGGGCATGAGGCACTATGATGTGCAGATTTTGGGCGGTATGGTCCTTCACAGCGGCCAGATAGCCGAAATGCGTACAGGAGAGGGTAAAACTCTTGTAGCAACCCTGCCAGTCTATCTGAATGCCCTTGAGGGTAAGGGTGTCCATGTTGTTACAGTCAATGATTACCTGGCTAAGCGTGACGCCGAGTGGATGGGCAAGCTCTACAGCTTTTTGGGCCTTACTACAGGGGTTGTTATTCACGGTATTGAAAATGAAGCAAGAAGGGCTGCCTATCATGCTGACATAACCTACGGAACCAACAATGAGTACGGCTTTGACTACCTCAGGGACAATATGGTTATATTCCAAAACCAGATGGTTCAAAGACCCCTCCACTATGCAATAGTTGACGAGGTTGACTCCATCCTTGTGGATGAGGCCAGGACTCCTCTTATAATTTCTGGTCAGGGGGACAAGTCTACATCTCTTTATACCCAGGCCAATACCTTTGTCCTTGGCCTGAATTCTGAGACTGATTATACGGTAGATGAAAAAGAAAATGCCTGCACCTACACTGAAGAAGGCCTTCAAAAGGCAGAAAAATTCTTTGGGGTCAACGATATGACGGATATAGCCAACATGGAAATCTACCACCATATAAACCAGGCCCTAAGGGCAAACACAAGGATGAAGCTGGATGTTGACTATGTGGTTCACGAGGGTGAAATAGTTATAGTTGATGAATTCACCGGCCGCCTAATGTTTGGAAGAAGATATTCAGAGGGTCTCCACCAAGCTATAGAAGCCAAGGAAGGTCTGGATGTAAAAAGAGAATCCAAGACCCTTGCTACAGTTACCTTCCAGAACTATTTCAGGATGTACAAAAAGCTATCCGGCATGACAGGAACTGCAAAGACAGAGGAAGAGGAATTTAGAAATATATATAAGATGAACGTTGTGCAAATTCCTACAAATAAGCCTATAAGAAGATTAGATAACAACGATGCAGTTTACAAGAATGAGCCTGCCAAGTACAAGGCTGTTGTTGAAGAGGTAGTCAGGATTCACGAAAAGGGTCAGCCTATTCTTATTGGTACAATTTCAATTGAAAACTCTGAAATGCTGTCAGGCTTACTCAAAAAAAGGGGAATAAGGCACGAAGTCCTAAATGCTAAAAACCATGCCAAGGAGGCAGAGATTGTTGCCCAGGCAGGCCGCTACGACCAGGTTACAATTGCTACCAATATGGCAGGTAGGGGTACTGACATAATCCTGGGAGGTAACCCGGAATTTATGACTAACAAGGAAATGAAAAAGCTTGGCTATGAAGACCATATGATTGCCCTTGCCAGCGGCTTTGGGTCAACTGATGACCAGGAAATCCTTGATGCAAGAAATAAATACCAGGAAATCCTTGAAGAAAAAAAATCCGAGCTTTTGCCTGAGCAAAAAAAGGTTGTTGAAGCAGGAGGCCTTTATATAATAGGTACAGAAAGACACGAATCAAGGCGTATAGACAACCAGCTAAGGGGACGTGCCGGTCGACAGGGAGAC
>JBDHVO010000070.1:0-6180 GCA_039809675.1 Proteocatella sp. | reverse complement strand
ACCAGCCCTATAGTGGTGGAAGTATGCTATGGCCTCTACCAATCAAAGGTACGCTGACATCGCCATACTCCAACAGGGTAAGTCCAATTACAGGCAGGGCAGAATTCCACCTTGGGCAGGATATTGCAGCCCCAGGAGGAACATCAGTCTATGCAGCTAATGCCGGCAAGGTCATTACTGCACAGTATCAAAGAAGCTATGGCAATGTGGTTATAATCGACCATGGAGGCGGAGTATCAACAGTTTATGCTCACAACTCCTCGCTCATTGTTAGTGCAGGCCAGACAGTTTCCAGAGGCCAGACTATATCAAGAGTTGGATCAACAGGAGATTCAACTGGAAACCATCTTCACTTTGAAGTGAGGATTAATGGAAAAGCTATTAACCCAATGCAATATTTTGGCTAAAAATTTAGAATGGAGATAATTATGAAGTCGATAGATATCAAAAAACTATACAGGATGACAAGTGATTATGCAGGAAAAGAAATAGAGGTAGCTGGTTGGATTAGAACCTTGCGTGACCAAAAAACCTTTGGCTTTATTGAATTAAATGATGGTTCATTTTTTAAAAATCTCCAGATAGTATTTGAGGATGGCCAAATTGACAACTTCAAGGAGGTTGCAAAACTCCCTATTGCGACAGCAATAAGGGTTACAGGAGTCCTTGTGGAAACTCCGGGAACCAAGCAGCCTTTTGAAATAAAGGCAAATAAAATTGATATTTTGGCTGAATCAGACGCTTCCTTCCCCCTGCAGAAAAAACGTCATACCTTTGAATATCTTAGAACCATAGCCCACCTTAGACCAAGAGCTAATGCCTTTAATGCTGTGTTTAGAGTCAGGTCGGTTGCAGCCTTTGCTATTCATAAGTTTTTCCAGGAGAATGATTTTGTTTACGTTAATACTCCTATAATAACAGGATCTGATGCAGAGGGTGCAGGAGAAATGTTTAAGGTTACGACCCTTGATCTGCTGAATGTTCCTAAATCTGAGGATAATGTAGATTTCGCAAAAGACTTTTTCAAAAAGGATACAAATCTCACTGTAAGTGGCCAGCTTAATGCAGAAGCCTTTGCGCTTGCTTTTAAAAATGTATACACCTTTGGTCCAACCTTCAGATCTGAGAATTCAAATACAGCAAGACACGCTGCAGAGTTTTGGATGATGGAGCCGGAGATGGCCTTTGCTGATCTGACTGATTATCTTGACAATGCTGAAGCAATGTTAAAGTTTGTGATAAAATATGTTTTAGAGAATGCTCCGGAAGAAATGGAGTTTTTTGGCTCCGTAGTTGATAAAGACCTTATGGAAAAGCTTGACAATGTTGTAAATTCTGACTTTGGAAGGATAACCTACACAGAAGCAGTGAAGCTCTTACAGGAGTCGGGACAAAAATTTGAGTACCCAGTAGAGTGGGGAACCGATCTTCAGACGGAGCATGAGAGATACCTTGCTGAAAAGGTCTACAAAAAACCTGTATTTGTGACAGACTACCCAAAAGAAATAAAGGCCTTCTACATGAAGCAAAATCCGGATGGTAAGACAGTGGCAGCAGCAGACCTTCTGGTTCCAGGAGTTGGAGAGCTTATTGGCGGGTCACAAAGAGAAGAAAACTATGACAGGCTTGTTAAGAGGATGGATGAGCTTAAAATGAACAAGGACGACTACTGGTGGTATCTAGAGCTTAGAAAGTTTGGAGGAGTTGAGCACGCAGGATACGGGCTTGGCTTTGAAAGGCTTCTTATGTATATAACAGGCATGGGAAATATAAGGGACGTTATACCTTTCCCAAGGACAGTTGGCTCAGCAGAATTTTAAGAAGTAGTATTTAGATGCCTAAGGTCAGTAGATTAATCTATAATCTATTGACCTTTTTCTAAAGAGGAGGTAGGATTTGGCCTGGGGAAACGCTTTAGCTATATCCTTTGTGATATTTCTTATACTTATATCAATACAGGACATTAAAACCATGCTGATTTCTGATTTTGTTTTAATATCATTTTCTCTCCTTCATATTGGCATCCAGCTTTTATCAGGCAGGAGCATTTTGTTTTTGTTTTTTGGAGCCCTATCCGGGTTTATTGTATATTTTTTAATATATATTGCAGGCAGAAAGATATATGGTCGAGAGGCCTTTGGTCTGGGGGATGTTCTCTTGATAAGCTCAATTGGAATAGTTTTGGGAGGCCGCAAAACTGTGCTTGCAGCTTTTTTAGCCTTTTATATAGCCCTGCTACCAATTTGCTATCTCAAATTGAAAAGAGGAAAGCTAAATAAAGAAGAAGAGATACCCTTTGCCCCGTCCGTTTGCCTGTCTTCTTTAACCATCTTTTTGTATGGGGACAAGATTATTGATTGGCTTACTCGATTATTATGGATTTAAAGAGCTTGGGTTTTCAATCTGATGTGATATAATATTATTGATTAAAAGTAATTCACTAATTTAAAAGCTAGGAGAAAAATATGGAAAGAACGATGATTGAGGTTTTTAGGGATAAAAGAGCAGCTAAAACTTTAGCTGCATTAAAAAAGAACAATATAGATGCATATTATGTACATACATCAAAGGAAGCCTTAGACCTTGTAGAATCAATGCTTGTTCAGGGCTCAGTGGTAACCTGTGGTGGGTCTGTAACTTTGGCGGAAACAGGAATTGACAATCTTCTCAAAAATGGCAAATATGAATTTCTTGACAGGGCCAGGCCTGGAATAACTCCTGAAGAATCCCATGCTGTTATGAGAAAGGCCTTTATGGCGGACTATTATGTCATTGGTACAAATGGGATTACGGAAAATGGTGAGCTCTTTTTTATTGATGGCAATGGCAATAGAGTTGCCGCAGTAGCCTATGGTCCAAAAAACGTAATAGTTATAGCAGGCTATAATAAAATAACTGAAGATGCCGAGGAAGCAAGAAGGAGGACTAAAAGGATTGCTGCTCCGGCAAATGCGTATAGAATAGGAGCTAAGACGCCATGCTCTGAAATGGGATACTGCACTGATTGTAATTCACCCGACAGGATATGCGGGGATGAGCTACTTGTTGGTTATCAAAGAATGGGTAATAGAATAAAAGTAATCCTAATAGACGAGGAATTGGGATTCTAACAAAAAAGCTCTCCTTATAAACAAGGGAGAGCTTTTTGGCTATTCCTTTACAACAACACTTGCGCTAGAAAACATGGAATCATTTTCTCCTGCAATTCGGATGATTTCGAAGTTGACTTCTTCTATAATGGCCTTTAGGTCAGCAAGGGCTGTAACATCTGCGTAGAAAATTGCCCTTATGTTTATGGCCCCTGGAGAAAGCTCGTCGAGACGAACTATAATTGAATCACTTATAACTTTGCTGTGGTTTGAAAGATACAGGCGGAGACTAGCAATTATATTGCGAAGCTTGGTAGCATCTGTTGAATATGAGAGTCCCAGCTTCATGTTAACTCGTCGCTTTGACATCTTAGCCCAGTTTGTGATTGCTACTGAGCTGAGCTTGCTGTTTGGGACAATTACAAGAGCATCATCAAAGGTTCTAATCCTAGTGCTTCTGAAGGAGATATCTTCAACCACACCTTCGAAATTATCAGTTGAAATCCAGTCGCCTACAAGAAAGGGTCTGTCTGAAATTATTACAAGGCCTCCAAAAATATTTGCCGCTGTATCCTGGGCTGCCAGGGCAAAGGTAAGACCTCCAAGCCCGATTCCTGTAATCAGGCCATTAACATTTATTCCAAGCTCGCTTAGGATTGCAATAATGCAGACACATACTGTCAGTACCCTTAAAATCCTTTCAATAAAAAGTCCTACAATAGGATTATCGGCTAATTGCCTGTTTTTGCTGATTTTGTTGTAGATCCTTAGGCTTGGCGGAATAAGGGAATAAAGAAGGACACTAATTGCAACAATCATAGCAGCTCTATATATTCTTTTTGCAACAGAAAGTATAATTGTGTAATTACGACTATTTTCACCAAGCAGGGAGGAAAAGAAAAAAGCTGCACCACAGGTTAGAGAAAATACAAATATAATATTAAGGGCCTTTTTGGCAGGCTCCAATTCTTTTATTTCAACCCTAAACCTTGTTTTAGAAAAAAGCCTTGGAATAAAGGCAATCACAGCCCCTGAAAAAAAATTCTTTGAAATAAGAGACCCCAAGAAGACCAGTACAAGAGCTCCCATATAAATAAGGGTAGTCTTATCAATATTTAAAAAGCTTAAATAATATATAATGTTTTGCATAATACTCCGTTTCCTACTACATATTAGATTTGTTCACCTATATTCTAACATAGATAGGGGAAAATACGAACATATTATAAAATCTGCAAGCTATTATATGATATAATGAATTATTAACAATTAATGGAGGGCCGATGTTAGAGTTTTTAAGATCACAAAACATCTCTGGTAACCTGATTAAAGACATAATCAGGTTTAGGGATTACTATAAATTAGATGAAAAAGTGATGTACAGGGTTCCTGTGCCAAAATTTCATTTTTTTGGGCGGGATATACTAGAAATGGCAATTGTTGCCATGCTTGAGGGGGAAAATTTACTCCTTAGCGGGCCAAAAGCCACAGGGAAAAATGTTTTGGCAGAAAATCTAGCTGCAATTTTTTTCAGACCCGCCTGGACCCTGTCATTTAACGTCAACACAGATAGTAGCACTCTAATTGGAACAGACACATTTACAGATGGGCAGGTAAGCTTTAGACCTGGCCATATTAGTGAATCTGCTAAATACGGAGGTTTCGGGATATTTGATGAAATAAATATGGCAAAAAATGATGCTATTGCTGTCCTGCATTCAGCACTTGACCACCGCAGGATTATTGATATTCCCGGCTATGACAGAATCCTTCTCAATGAAGCCACCAGATTTATAGGGACTATGAATTATGGCTATGCGGGCACTAAGGACCTTAATGAAGCTCTGGTGTCAAGGTTTATGGTAATAGAGATTCCCCCAGTTAGCCATGAAAAATTGAAGCTTATACTCCAGTCTGAGTTTGCCAACCTGTCTGAAAAGTATATAGAAAATTTTGCTGACTTGTTTTTAGATCTGCAGTTAAAATCTCAGAACTCCGAAATATCGAGCAAGGCGGTAGATCTGAGAGGTCTTATTGGAGCAATAAAGGCTATGGAGCGGGGGCTTGCTCCCCATCTTGCAATTAAAATGGGAGTACTTAATAAAACCTTTGACGAATTTGAAAAGGAATTAATTCAAGATATAATTGACCTGCGGCTGCCATCAAGGGTAAATAAAGAAGAAATATTTGTTAGGTAGGCTGCCATGAAAGATAGTTTGATTAATGCAGGAAACGGCAGCTCTAAAGCTGATAATCTAATTTGGACCATTTGCCGTGACTATAAAATAAACCCCAGAACAGACCTCCTTGTTGAGACAGAGATAAAAGGTCTGACCAGATACAGATCAATAATATTTGCAGGTGTTTATTTTACTAGCGGGAAAAACAGGCTATTGAGTTATTTTTCCCAAAAAAAAATAGCAACTCAGGATAAAGGCATCTTTTACGAAATTATGATGCTGACTCTGGAGGAGACTGTTGCTGACCTTCTTAGACAGAAATTTGCAGGCTTTGCATGTATTGAAAAAAAAGCAACAGACGATACTCTTCTTTATTATGATAAACTCAGAAAAAGAAAAGATGTATATCACGAGATCAGGTATGCCTATTATACATATAAAATAGGGAAAATACCCAAAACCAATAAGAGGGTGATGGATCTGTTAGCTGACATCTCTAGCTTTAAGAATTTAGATATACTAAAGACGCCAGACCAGTATATTGATATGCTGGATAGCCTTCTTGAGAGACATTTTTATTTTCAAAAAACAGATGAGCAGCCGGATGAAACTACCAAGGCAAAGATTGACCAAGAAGATCAAAAGAAGGCTTCAAGCCCAGAGAATAAACCTTTGAACGAGAAGGATAGCCATGTCAGCAAAGAGGCAGAAGCTGACCAGGTAATGTCTGCAGAGTTTAGCCAGTATGATATAGGCAATCACGATAAGGGCTACAAAAAAGACCAGGCTCACGCACCAAAAAAAATAGAATTAAGCTTTGATGCTAATGTAAGAAACAAAATAATAGAATCCTTTGGTAAAGCAAAGATATTTGGTAAAGCCCTGGAAAAGCTTGAAAAAGACCTGACTAC
>JBDHVO010000069.1:0-6183 GCA_039809675.1 Proteocatella sp. | reverse complement strand
GGAGTTGAAGAAGTAGGAAAGATTTATGAATTCGATATACTACTTTGTAATTCCTATGGTGAGCCTGATGAAGAAAAAAGATATATAGACCTTCTAATAAATAAGCAGGTAGCAGGCATTGTCTTAGTCAGCAAATATCTTACAAAAAAGCACATTGACATAATCAAACAAAGCAATATACCGGCAATATATATTAGCAAAAATGCCAAAGACTTTGATGTGCCTTCCGTAGGAGTTAACCATTATGAGGCTGGAGCAGACGCCGCAAGATACCTGCTCGGTAAGGGTTTTAAAAATATAGCCCTTGTTGAGACGGTTTTTGATCGGGGGGCAAGTGATTCTGAAATTGCTGCAGGATTTGAAAAGGTTATTTCTGAAACAAATATCAAGTATCAAAAACTGGATATAACAAAAAAGGGCGAAAAGCTAAAAGAGTCTTATGATTTTACAATCGAATATATTAAAAAGCACAAGAAGCTCCCTGAAGTATTTTTTGCAACAGGTGATGATATAGCGGGAGGTATTCTAAATGCTCTTCAGGACGAAGGCTATAAGGTTCCAGAGGATGTAAGTGTCCTTGGCTATGATAATTCGCGAATCGCTACGGTTTTAAGGCCGAATTTAACAACTGTTCATCAGCCTCTCTACGATATCGGAGCTCTAGCTATTGGAGTTTTGATAAAGAATATTACAGGCACCGGGGAGGCAGTGGAGGACAGGGTTCTTGAGCATAAAATTATTGAAAGAAAAAGTGTTAAAAATTAATGGAAGCAGAGGACAAAAAATGAATAAGGTTATTTTGACAAATAAGGGCATAACAATTGAAGATGTGATTAATGTTGCAAAAAACGGATACATGCTAGAGCTTTCCGCAGAAGTAAAGGAAAAGATAGTTGAATCAAGAAAAGTAGTTGATAAATATGTAGATGAAGAAAAGGTGATATACGGAATAACAACAGGCTTTGGTAAATTTTCTGATGTTTACATTGGCAAGGAAGATACTGCAGCTCTGCAGCGCAATTTGATAATTTCCCATTCCTGCGGAGTTGGCAATCCCTTACCAGACCACCTTGTAAGAGGAGTGATGATGCTGAGACTGAATGCTCTGTGCAGGGGATTTTCTGGTATAAGACTATCAACTGTGGACCACCTGCTTAATATGCTAAATGCGGGAATCCATCCAATAATCCCAGAAAAGGGTTCTCTTGGAGCAAGTGGAGACCTGGCGCCTCTTTCTCATATGGTACTTGGGATGCTGGGTCTTGGAAAGTGCATGTACAAGGGCAGGCTTATGGATTCTGCAGATGCCCTGGGTCTGGCAAATCTTGAACCAATGGAGCTATCTTCAAAAGAAGGACTTGCTTTGATAAATGGAACCCAGGTAATGACAGCGATTGGATGCTTTGCAGTCTATGAAGCCGAGATGCTGGCAAAGCAGTCAGATATTAACCTTGCTTTGACTTTGGAAGCTCTCGAAGGTATAACTGATGCCTTTGATCCTAGGATTCACAGCGCAAGAGGGCAGATAGGACAGATGGCTACAGCGGAAAATATCCTTAGGCTTCTTGAAGGCTCCCACATGACTACAAGGCAGGGGCAAAAAAGGGTCCAGGATGCGTATGCACTTCGATGCTCAGCCCAGGTAATCGGGGCGTCCAAGGATGCAATTGCATTTGTTAAGAGTAAGGTTGAAATTGAAATAAATGCAGCTACTGACAATCCTCTGATTTTCCCTGAGGATGGCTCTGCTATATCAGGCGGCAATTTCCACGGCCAACCAATGGCATTGCCTATGGATTTCCTTGGGATAGCAGTTGCAGAGCTTGCAAATATCTCGGAAAGAAGGCTGGAAAGACTTGTCAACCCGGCGCTTTCAAATGGTTTGCCTGCGTTTTTATCTCAAAAGGGCGGGTTAAACTCTGGATTTATGATTGTCCAGTACTCGGCGGCTGCACTTGTATCTGAAAACAAAGTGCTTGCCCATCCTGCATCAGTTGACTCAATACCATCCTCTGCAAATCAAGAAGACCATGTATCCATGGGAACAATAGCAGCCAGAAAAGCTCTTGAAATTTCAGGCAATGCAAAAAATGTGCTTGCAATGGAGCTTATGGGGGCCTGCCAGGGTATATACCTGAGAGGGTCTCATACAATGGGAGCTGGTACTGAAATAGCATATAAAATTGTTAGAAGCCAGATTGGTCCAGTGGAGGATGATAGAATTATGTATGTTGATATAAACAAGTATGCTGAAATACTTGATAGCCGTAAGCTGATTGAAGAGGTAGAGGCAAAGGTTGGAGAAATAAGAGCTCAGTAATTTCTCAATATTCAATTTATCGGCTCAAAGGCCTTTGCAAAACAAAAAAAATAGTATATAATATGAATAAGCCTGGGATGTGCGTTAATATCATCTAAATTCAACCGACATATTATATATGGGATTCTGACAGTACTCTTGTTACTGACATGCCCCTTTAAGGGGACTTCAAAGATAAGGGTCAAGAAACCCACCTGAGAATTTCTCGGGAGTGAATTTAATGATATGACGGCACCCTGGGTTTTATACTGCCATTTAGACTGTTGCAATTACCTTTGCGGCAGTCTTTTTGATGTGATAGTATGTTATTTATAGGATATTTGTGCTAAAATTATACTAATGATTTTGTGATAATGGATATAGGAAGTGGAGGACAACTTGAACATAGACTCTGAAATTATAAAAAAGGGTATAAATCTAATCTCGATTCCCTCTCAACAATATAAAACAAATCTGATATCAGTTTATATAAAAAGGCCCCTGACAAGAGAGGAAGTTACAAAAAATTCCTTGCTGCCCTACGTGTTAAGGGCAGGGAGTGAAAATTTCCCAAGTCAGTCGCTTATGGCTAGAGAGCTTCAGAGGCTTTATGGGAGCTCTATAGGGGTAGGCGTTAGTAAGGTAGGGGAGAGGCAGGTACTTAGCTTTAAGTTAGCCTTTACCAATGAGAAGTATATAGACGAAAAAATATCCAAAGCAGCCATAAATATATTTCTAGATGCCATCTTCTGTCCCTATATGGAAAATGGGGTATTCAAGGAATCTTATGTAGAGGTTGAAAAAGGGGTACTTGAGGAGGCAATTTTATCTAAAATCAACAATAAGGCCCTGTATTCAGTGGATAGGATGATTAGTGAAATGTGCCAAGGTGAGCCCTTTAGTATTCCTGAGGATGGATATAAAGAAGACCTAAAGGATATAAATAGCATAAATCTAACTGATCACTATAAAAAAGTAATAGCTACTTCGGAAATTGACATTGTACTTTCAGGAGACATTGACAAGAATCTTGTAAAAGAATTAATAGAGTCAAGATTGATTAAACGCAGTGGAGAGTTAGTGAAAATCGAAAGAGAATCCATCTACTATGCTCCACACGAGGTAAAAACTGTAAAGGAAAGCCTTAATGTTACCCAGGGCAAGCTTGTTATGGGTTATAGAACCAACATTGATGTGCATGAGGAGCTAGCCAATGCGCTGACCGTGTATGGGGTTATTCTTGGTGGTGGAGTAAGCTCAAAGCTATTCACAAATGTAAGAGAAAAACATTCCCTTTGTTACTCAATAGGAGCTTCTCTTGAAAAAATGAAGTCGCTTATGATTATTCACGCAGGAATTGAAACAAATGATTATGAAAAAGCCAAGGAAAAGATACTTGAGCAGGTAGAAGCTATTGCACAAGGCAAGATAAGTGACACGGAAATATTAAACGCAAAAAAATATATTATAAATAGCATAAGGACTGTAAGTGACTCTATCTGGTCTATGTCGGATTATATGTATGGCCTGAAAACCCAGGGAATAGATTCCAGCCCTCAGGAGATTATCTGCAAGATCAAGGATGTTAGCATAGACCAGGTTATTGAGGTATCAAAAAAGGTAAAGCTAGACACTATATATTTTCTGACAAATAACGGACAGGAGCATGGCAATGATTAGAGATACATTTTTTGATGAAAAATTACTATATAGGAAGCTTGATAACAATTTAAAAATATTTTATATGCCCAAAAAAGGATTTGCCAAAAAATATGCAGTCCTTGCCACTAATTATGGCTCCAATGACCTTGAATTCATATCTCCCTTTGATGGAGAGCATATAAAGCTTAATGAAGGTATAGCCCACTTTCTGGAGCACAAAATGTTTGAGCAGCCTGACAATAGCGATGCCTTTGCTGAATTTGCAAAGTATGGGGCAAATGCAAATGCCTTTACAAATTTTAACATGACAGCATACCTTTTTAGCACAACCGACAATTTTTATGAATCACTCAGACACCTTATTTCTTACGTCAATACTCCCCACTTTACGGAAGAAAATGTCAACAAAGAACAGGGGATTATAGCTCAGGAAATCAAGATGTATGATGACAACGCTGATTGGAGGCTCTTCTTCAATACCCTAAAGGCCATGTATATAAATCATCCTAACCGCATTGATATTGCAGGAACCATAGAAAGCATTAGCAGGATAACAAAGGATGAATTATATAAGTGCTATAATACATTTTATTCACCATCAAATATGGCCTTGTTTGTCATTGGAGACTTGGATTTTGAAAGCATATGTTCTCTGGTTGAAGAGGTGTCATCAAAAGAAAACACCTTTGATGGAGAAATTAAAAGGATATCCAGCCAGGAACCAGACAATGTAGCCCAAACCCTGATAAAGGAAGAAATGGAAGTATCAATCCCCATGTTCTCTATGGGTTATAAAGACAGAATATCCGGTATTATGTCAGGGCATGACCTTTGCAAAAAAACTATTGAAACTGAGATAATAATGGCTTGCCTCTTTAAAAAAGGCAGTGAGCTAAATGAAGAGCTTTATGACAGAGGACTTATTCTTGAGCCGCTTTCATGTGAATACAATGCCCATAATGATTATGGATATTCAATAATTTCAGGGGAAACAAGAGATATTGACCTTGTCTGCAAAAAAATATATGAAACTATTGAAAAAGCACAAATAGTAGGTATTAACAAGGAAGATTTTGAGAGAGTTAAAAGGTCAAGGCTGGGATCATTTGTAAGAGCCTTTGATTCCATAGAGGGTATTGCAAATTCCTTCCTCGACTACTATTTTGAAGGTATTAATTACTTCGATGTATATGACTATACAAAAGAAGTTACCCTTGATGATGTAAACAAGAGATTAAAAGACCATTTTGATAAAAAAATGGCAGTTTTGTCAATAATAAACCCAATAGAGAGTGAAGGTAAATAATGAATCCCGTTGCGTTTACAATATTTGGCCAGGAAGTTATGTGGTATGGCATAATAATAACGGCAGCTATGGCTCTAAGCGTTGCTTTATCAGCGAAAAGTGCTGCAGCCCAAGGCTTTGAAAGTGATGACTTCCTTGATATTGCACTTTTTGCACTTCCAACAGCAGTAATTTTTGCAAGAGCCTATTATGTAATTTTTAACCTGCCTATGTATGATAATTTTATCGAGATGCTTGATATAAGGCAAGGCGGCCTTGCCATTCATGGAGGCCTCATAGGAGGCTTGCTGGCAGGCTTTGTTGTTGTAAAGGCAAAAAAACTGAACTTTTTTAAAGCATCTGATGTTTTTATGCCCTTCTTAGCCCTTGCCCAGTCTATTGGAAGATGGGGCAATTACGTTAATCAAGAGGCTTACGGGAGAGCTACTAACCTTCCATGGGCTATAAATATTGACGGAGTAAATGTCCACCCAACATTTTTGTATGAATCCATATGGGATTTTATGGTGTTTCTTATACTGCTAAAAAAATCCAAAAATAAAGATTTTGACGGCCAGCTTGTATCTCTATATTTGATACTTTATTCTGTAGGAAGATTTTTTATAGAAAGCCTGAGAACAGACTCCCTCATGTTTGGCAATCTTAGGGCAGCCCAGATTGCAAGCATAACAATGATAATATTGGGACTTTTAATTACCCTTATCAGAAAGAATAAGGGGCTGGGCCCTGTTTATATGGGCATGGGAGGACAGCACAGCAACTATTTCTTTGCCAAGGACCTAAAAAACATAGAGCCTGGCAAGGCTGTGAACGAAAAAACTAATATGGATAAGGATAAACAAACGGGATTAGATAAGGATAAAGAGGAATGATATTTGAACACAAAAGTGTTTTGCTGGACGAATGTATAGAAAAC
>JBDHVO010000068.1:0-6249 GCA_039809675.1 Proteocatella sp. | reverse complement strand
TTGCCTAGAGGGACGTTCTCAGCTTGGCATCTATTGCACTAAGGGGTTTCTCCAGAAGACGAGCCTTGGGCTCTGTTACTATGCACCTGGCCAGGGCCACCCTTTGCTGCTCCCCTCCTGACAGCTGGTAGGGATATCTTTTTTCGTATCCCTTGAGGTCTACCATTGTGAGAGCATTTTCTACCCTGTCCCTGGTCTGGTCTTTGTCTGTTTTTTTCATTTTTAGCCCAAAGCCAATATTGTCAAACACATTCATGTTGGGAAACAAGCTGTACTGCTGGAAAATCATCCCTACATTTCTTTTTCTTATGTCTTTATGAGTTATATCCTCTCCATCCAGATAAATCCTGCCGCTACTAATATCCTCAAGACCCGCCAGGCTTCTTAAAAGGGTGCTTTTGCCACAGCCTGATGAACCTAGGAGGGTTACAAATTCTCCCTTTGAAATATTTAGACTGAGGTTTTTTAACACATGATTAGAGCCATAATATTTTTCTATGTTTTCAAAGACAATATATGACATTTTTGCCCCCTGCTCTATTGGCCCAGGGCTTCGCTTGCCTTTTCTACATAGGACATATCTATGATGGTCTCATAACCAATTGGAGCCTTTATGAGTCCTTGGGCAAGGGCAAATTTTTCAATGGCATTGTAGCCCTCCTCTGAGAAGTAGCCGTCATTTGAAAGAGCTCCCCTTAGAATGCTTACGGTCTCTTCCAAATCTCTTCCCTCAAACATTGGGGCTACAAGCTCTGCTAATTCCTTGTCTGAATGCTCTGACTGCCATTTCATGGCTTTTATAACAGCATTTACAAATTTCTGCACTGTTTCAGGGTTTTTCTCTGCAAATTCCTTTGTCACTGTTACCATTTGAGATTCATAGAACTTTGAGCCATAGAGCGCCTCATGCTGGGCTGGATCTGATGTATTAACAAGAATATTTGCATTTAATTTTTTGAGCTCATTAATATGGATACCGTCAAAGAAGGATCCTGCCAGGCTTCCTTGCTCAAGAGCTGCTAAAGCTGCCCCATATTCAAGGTTTACCCATTGAACATCATTTTCATTTAAACCAGCCTCTTCAAGAATTGCCAGGACAAAGGAGTAGGGTGCTGACCCGGGCATACCTGCAAAAACCGGTTTTCCCTTTAAGTCTGCTGCACTCTTTATTTCAGGGCTTGTTGCAAATATATATTGCTTGTTTTTTACAGTCGAAAGAACAATTTTTGATTCAAGTCCTTCCTCTTGGGCTCTAAGGACAGGCTCTGTTGATAGCATGCTGAATTGGGAGTCTCCTGCGTGCATCCCCTGAAAGGCAACAGGTCCATCCTTAAAGACAACCCACTCAGTGTCAAGGCCTTCTTCTTTGAAATATCCTAGCATCTCAGCTGCATACACTGGAATCCATGACTCTCCCCTCATCTCTGAAATTACAACCTTTGTAAGCTCTTTGTTGTCTGACTCTGATGGGTCCTGGCTTGCTTGTGTTTTTTTGCTGCATCCTGTAAGACCAGCCAGCCCAAGAACAAGGGCCATTGACATTGCTAATATTTTTTTCATAATTTCTCCTTTTTTGTATGAATTAGTTTTTATACTTATCACTTCTCTTATTAAGGGTAAGCCTGGTTTCGGCTCTCCAGCGGAGTATGTAGGCCTCAAATCTATCTAGAACAAAGTTGAGAAGAATCCCCACTATAAGAAGGATAAATATGCAGGACATTACCCTTGCAATTTTAAAATAGGATGAAGCGTAGGCTATCATCCAGCCGAATCCTGCAGAGGCTCCCATGAATTCTCCTATGATGGCTCCGATTAGCGAAGATCCAACTCCGTTTCTTATGCCTGTAAGAATCCAGGGCATACTGGCAGGCATTACAACATGAAAGAGGGTTCTAAGGGTGCCAGCTCCCAGCAGGTTGGCTGATTCAACCAGCTTTGGCTCAACATTTTGTAAGCCGGAGTAGGTTGAAAAAAATACATTAAAAAAAACCATTAATGCTGATAAAAATATTTTTGAGGTCATGCCAAGGCCAAACCACAAAATATAGACAGGTGCCAGCGTCAGCTGGGGGATTCCATGAATACCTGTGATTATAGGCAAAAAAACCTTGCCAAGAAATTTAATCTGCCCCAGCAAAAGCCCAGTAATGATACCTGCAAGGCTGCCATAAATAAGGCCCCAAAAGGCTTCCTTAAGGGTAATGGACGTGTGCTTCAAAAGGTCTCCGCTTAGGGTAAAGGCCTTTAGATCCAGGGCTATTTCACTTGGATAGCTGGTAAACAAGGTGTTGTAGAGCTTATACCTGGCTGACAGCTCCCAAATTAACAATAGGGTAAGTATTATTAATATCCTCGCAACAAGCGGGGCGTAAGATTTGTTGACTTCCATAATTACCATCCTCTTTACCTGTAGCTATCTATTGCCAGATCACTCCATAGCATCTGCAATTACACTGCTCTAGTTTATACCACCTATAATAAGAGCGTCAAGCTTTTGCTTGAAATATAAGGGCGCTTATCCATTCAGAATTTTAATGGTATCTATTAATATTTTCTATACATATGTTATTCTTGACTAACTAAGTGCCTATTTGATATCATTCTATTAGTAACAATTCTTATTAAGGAAGAGGGGAAAGAATGTCAGCTGTTCAAAAAAGAAATACTATACAGCGTAAACTTGTTTCTGATGCAGTATATGAGCTTAAAAACCACCCTACTGCAGATGATATTTACCTTAGGGTTTTTGAGACCCACAGAAACATAAGCCGGGGGACAGTTTACAGAAATCTTAACTATCTTGTTGAGGATGGCTTTATCCAAAGAGTCCCTGTTTTTGACGGGGCTGATAGATTTGATTTTAATCTTGACAAGCACACCCATATAAAATGCACCCTTTGCGGGGGAGTCTTTGATCTTCCGCCGGGAGATGAAAAAATTGCAGGAAAGCTGCAGGAATACGAAACTATCCTTGCAGAGAGCTCAGACTTTAAAATCAAGGGCTACGAAATGATTTTTTCAGGCTTATGCCCTTCGTGCCAGGGCTAAGAGGCTTATTTTAAAGGCTAAATTCACGTTTACGACCCTTAGGGTTAATATAAAATAAAAAGGAGATTTAATATGACAGGTAAAGAGATTTTAGAGGGTAAAGACATTAAAGGAACAAAAACTGAACAAAATCTTCAAACAGCGTTTGCCGGCGAGTCTATGGCAAGAAACAAGTATACTTATTTTGCCAGCGTTGCAAGAAAGGCTGGTTACGTTCAGATTTCAAACATATTTGAAGAGACTGCAAACAATGAGAAGGAGCATGCCAAGCTATGGTTTAAGGCTCTTAACGGAATAAGCGATGAGACTACTGAAAACCTTGCTGCTGCAGCTGCAGGAGAAAACTATGAGTGGACTACCATGTATGCTGATATGGCAAAGGATGCTGAAGAAGAGGGCTTCAAAAAGCTTGCCTTCCTTTTCAGAAAGGTTGGAGAAATTGAGAAGCACCACGAGGAAAGATACCTCAAGCTTAAGGAAAATATTGAGCTTGAAAAAGTATTCAAGTGTGATACTAAAACTGAGTGGTTCTGCGAAAACTGTGGCTATATTGTAGTTAATGAGTGTGCTCCTGCAAAATGCCCTGTATGTGACCACCCTCAAGCCTACTTCCACATTAGAGCTACAAACTGGTAAGAAGTATAATAAAAACCTGGTTGCCTGTAATCCCTTATGGAGATTAATGGCTTTCCAGGTTTTTTTAGTATTTTTACATTATATGGTTCAGCTTGTCTTCTTTTTTCTTGTTGAACCTAAAGGCTAGCATGGTAAGGTCATCCTTGCTTTCGCTTTCTTTTTCGTATATCCTTATCTCATATTTTACTGCCTTTACAAAATCCTCAAGGTCATCATAGACTCTGGAGTTCCTATCAAGGGATTCCTTTAGCCTTGTTTCCCCAAACATTATATTGTTTTTTTCCGCCTCTGTAACCCCGTCCGTATACAAAAAGACCATATCTCCATCTTCTAGCTGGATGGTTGTCTGGGTATACCTGGTATCCTCAAAGGCTACAAGAAGCATATTTTTGTTTTCGCTAAGGGGCCTGAAGTCCTCCCCCTTTCTTTTGAACATAGCCGGAGGGTGACCGGCAGAAACATAGGTCAGCTCTCCTCTTTCAAGGTCAACCTTGCCCAGCCAGGATGTGACATAGAGCCTGTCCGCTGTGTTGTCCATAAGGGCATTGTTGACTATTTCAAATACCCTCTTGGGCTGGTTGCCATCCATGGTCTTGTTTTTTATCCATTCCTTTACAGTTGTCATAAAAAGCGCCGCAGGAATCCCCTTGCCTGATACATCCCCGATCACAAAGGCAAGCTGAGAAGGCCCTGCCTGGAAAAAGTCATAGAAATCTCCTCCAACCTTGTCAGCCGAGTTCATAAAGGCATAGATCTCATACTCCTTAGTTTTGGGAAATTCCTTTGGTAAGAGGGACTTTTGTATATGGTGGGCTATGCGAAGGTCTGCATTCATTTTTTCTTTCTCATTTATATTGTCTTCAATATTTGCTATGTATTCCTTTATATCTCCGGTCATCTTGGAAATAGACTGGACTAGATAGTCTACCTCGTCCCCTGTGTTGAGAGGCTGCAGGTTGGGCATTATCTCGTAGTGGGAGCTGGCAAAGATTTCGGCTCCCTTTGAAATAGTAACAAGGGGGTCTACTATAAATTCCCTTACATACCTGATGAAGAGGAGCATTACCATGCCTGCTATAAGGAAGGAGCCTATTATGATTTTTGCAGTAGATGAGGCAATATCCTTATACATCTTATCCAGGCTTATCTGGGTTCTGACAACTGCTCCTATATTACCCTCAGAGTCTATTATGGGCAGGATTACATCAATTGCATTGTAGGCCTCCTTTGCCACGTAGTAGTCCTGGTCAAAGTCAGTCTGCAAAATCCAATCAGAGCTGCTGGCAAGCCTTGGAGGAATTAATCCGTCTTTTATGTATATGTAGTTTGTGGTTTGGAAGTCTGTGTCAGACAGGAGGACATAGTTTACCTCCATATCGCCCCACATGGATGCAAGGCTGTTCCTAAGTATATCTAAGATTGTATACCTGTCCTTGTTGAGGTAGGTATCAATGTTTTTGGGGTCAATGTTGGAGGATATGAGTCTGTCTATAGTATAGGCCTGCTCTATATACTGGCCCTCAAACCTGTCCCTGTACTCCATATATCCTACAAGAGAGGAAGCAAAAGTAATTACAATACCAAGGACTATCATACCCATTGTATACTTATATCTGATGCTGTTTCTTTTTTTTATTCTTGCAGGCATAACCCCTCCTTTCTGATAATTTTAACCAAAAGACGGCATTAGTGGACTATCCCAATACCGTCTTGATTGTTTGTTTTGTTTTAGAATGGAGCAAAGCCCTGGCTGAACCAAGTGTTCTCTAGTGCCAGCTCTACTGCTGTTGCAAAGTCGTCCCTGTGGTTTATTTCCCACTGAGCAAGAGTTTCGAGGAGCTTTTGGGCTGCAGGATCATCTGTTTCAGCGGCTGCCCTTTGGTAGTAGGTGGCAAAGTCACTTTCCATTGCATAGGCCATCCTCAGGATTGGCAGTTCGGATACATCAAAATCGTCACTTAGGTTTTTAAGCTCCTGGGCCTTTTCCTTTATTATCCTGATCCCTTCTGCCTGACTCAAATCAAGCTCTTGAATCTGGGAGTTTTGTTCAAGGTTATCCAACTGCTTTTTCAAAATATTGTAATGTTCATCCTCCATGCTGGCAAGAGATTCAAACATCAGTTTAATGCTCTTGTTTGTAAGCTTATCTGTGTAAAAGGTATAGAATTCTTTTGCCCTAAGCTCCATTCCCATGGCATACTTCAAAATATCTTGTAAATTTTTCATGGTTACCTCCTAACCTATTTTGCCCATCATACCATATTTTTATATGGAAGGGCAAATATTTTCGCAATTGACTGAAAATCAAAGATAATTTTGACCTCAGCCTATTAGGGCAGAATGTTTTTACTTTTAATTAAAGAAAAGATTTTCAGTTGGGAAATAGGGATCACTGGTTATGTCAATGCCTAGCTTGCCATATATCTGTTCATCGAGCTTGGTCAGGATGGTAGTTGAGTGGGCCTTGGTGTCTCTGAGCCTTGGCAGCTTGTCCAGGGCAGCTTTGGCAACAGGGTTTGTGCTTGCCGAAATGGCAAGGGCTATGAGGACCTCCTCTACTGTCAA
>JBDHVO010000067.1:0-6254 GCA_039809675.1 Proteocatella sp. | reverse complement strand
AAAGTAAATTTACAGACCGAAAAGCCGGGATGCGACTTCTTCCAGGGATCCATGAGGGTATCTGCTTATATCAGCATTTTGGTCGTTTTCCAGGTGGGTGGTTACAAGGCCTACTTCAAAGCCCAGCTTTTCTGTTATCATGTCCTCTGCCACGCTGTTGCCTATCATTATGCATTCCCCCGGCTTTTTGTTTATCTTTTCAAGGATTTCTTCGTAGTAGCCTATTTTGGGCTTGCAGTAGGAGCTATTGTCAAAGGTTGTTATATAGGAAAAGTCTTCTGGCTTCAGATCTATCCAAGCCAGCCTTGTTTCTACTGCCTCTATAGGGAAAACTGGGTTTGTCGAAAGAACCAGGGCGTAGCCCTTTTCTTTGAGGTTTTCTATAAGGCTCCTGTGGCTGACCTTGTCTGTAAGAATCTCTTTCACCCCGTCAAATTCATTTTTATAGAAGTCCTTAAAGGCATCTTCTATATCCTCTCTCTTTGTATTAGCAAGCCTTTCGAATACCTCCCAAAAGGCCTTGTCATTGGTCCTGCTGCCATCATTAGCGTACATGGCCTTCATGCCTCCCCAAATAGAGGAGATAAGCAGGTCTTTTTCGAATCCAAAGGGTGTCAGTTTTATAGCAAGTTTTTTAAAATAATTGTTTACAAATTCCTCCTGACTCAAAGACAAAAGCGTCCCGTCAAGGTCAAAAAATATAGTATTTCTATTGTTCATGGCTTCTCCTGTTTTTTGTATATATAGCATTTTACTGGTAGTTCTTTCTTGTATTTTACCATATTTTTCTGGTTTTTTGATAATATTTCGGACATAGAAGGACTTTCTTGCTTTAAATCAGCGATTTGAGGGTATATATCAGCCGTAACAAAAATCTGTTTATGAAAGGCGGTCTGTTATGAAGAAGTTAACACTTTTTATGGCCTTGCTTATGGCTCTTGTCTTATCCTTTTCTGGCTGTGGCAAAAAAGATAAGTCAGGAACAAATGGCAATGATTCTCCTCCAGCCTCTGATTCTGATGATAAAAAGGATGAAGACAAAAAGGATGATAGCAAGGACTCTGTTTCCTCTGACAAGAGACTTGTTTCAGACTTTATGGATTTGATGAAGTCTGAAACATACACAGTAAAATATATTCCTGTAAAAATAAATGAGGATGGCAGCTTTGTTGAAGAAAGCCCGGTAACCCTGGCAGTTACTCCTGAAGCAAAGGCTATTATCGGAGCCTCCGAGGAGGATGGTGCAGGTAGGGTCATTTCTAAGGATAAGAAGATTTATATTATCAGCGATAAAGACAAGATGGTCACAGTTTTAAACGAAGCCGCCTCCAGCGATCAGGCTCCTGCACTAAACCCAAGTGAAGCTGACTATGACAAGCAAGTATTTGTAGGAAACGGCAAGGAGGATTTTCTTGGCGAGAATAGGGATTACGAGGAGTATTCTTCTGAGGATCAAACCCTAAGGTATTACTTTGACGCAGGTAAGCTTATAGGAATGAAGAGTATCCTCCCTGAAGAAACTACCCTGTGGAAGATCGAAATGTTTTCTGATGATGTTGATGATAGTCTTTTCCTTATCCCTTCAGATTATGAGCAGTTTGAAATGGGCAACTAATAAAGACTATAGGTAAAGTTAAAAACCCTGCATATGCAGGGCTTTTAACTTTATAGGCTTATTTTTGTCCTTTTTTTAGCCAGGTGGCTACTTCTACTGCCCTCTTGGCCTGGTGGATTACTGCATCCTTTACGTCTTCCTTCATCTTGCCGTCTCCACCCACAGTTACAGATGTCCCGTAGGGGTTGCCCCCTGCCTTGAATACTGAGCTGTCTGTGTAGCCTGGAGGGACAATAATCGCTCCCCAGTGCATCATGGCGGTATAAAGGGACAGTATTGTCGCTTCTTGGCCTCCATGGTTGTTTTGGGCCGATGTCATTGCTGTCACTATCTTGTTTACCAGCTTGCCCTGGGCCCAGATGCCTCCTTGCATATCGATAAAGTTTTTCATCTGGGAGGCCATAACCCCAAACCTTGTTGGTACGCTAAAGATAATCAGGTCTGCCCAGTCTAAGTCATCCGATGTGGCTATAGGAACATCCTTTGTCAGATCTCTGTGGGCTTTCATGCCCTCATCTCTCTCTATTGCAGCATCAGGAATAAGCTCCTTTACCTTGAAGAGCTTTACCTCTGCTCCACAAGCCGATACTGCTTCCTCTGCCCACTTGGCCATTTGGTAGTTTGTACCCCTAGCACTGTAATGTATAACTGCTACTTTTAAATTTTCCATAGGTCCTCCAAAAAAAACTATATAAATTGTGTTTTACTTACGCAATTTGTATATACCCAGAATTCCTACTTGTAAACTATGATTTGCCTTCTTATTTTCCTGTCAATATTTTTGAAAGCTCTATTGGCTTTACTGATTGGCCGTTTTTGTCAAATACTCTCATATTGCCGCCGGAGATTTCGTCTATAAGGATTACATTGCCTTCCTTGTCCCTGCCAAATTCAAGCTTTATGTCTATTAGCTCAAGCCCCTTAGCTGCGATTTCTTTTTCAACGATTTTTGTGATTTCTCTTGTCATATTTCTAAGGGTTTCGTATTCCCCGCTTTTTAGGATATTTAGTTTTTCAAGTAGCTCCTTGTCTATAAACGGATCTCCCTTGGCATCATCCTTCAGGGATATTTCGACATAGTAGTCAAGAGGAGTCCCTTCAGCAATGTAGTCTCCGTAGCGTCTTATAAAGCTTCCTGTCGCCTTGAGCCTGCAAATTACTTCAAGGCCCTTGCCAAAAATATCTACAGGCTTTACAACCATGGTTCTTTCTTCCGGGCTGGCTGTTACGTAGTGGGTTTTTATTCCAGCTTCCTCAACCCTTTGGAATAATAGCTGGCTCATAAGAAGTCCATAGTAGCCATTGTCTTTTATCTGCAAACCAACCTCATTGGCTCCCGGGTCAAAGACCCCGTCAACACCTGTAACGTCATCCTTAAAAAACAGCTGCACATTGCCGTCTTCAAGCTTGTATACAGTTTTTGTCTTACCTTCATATATTTTTTGCATATTATTCTCCTATATCTTTTCTATAGAAACTGCGTGGAAAATCAATTTTCCCTACGAATTCATAAGCTTTTTTTCTTGCTTCTTCAATATTCCTTCCAAGGGCCGATACGGCCAGCACCCTGCCTCCGCCAGATATTATCCTGGCATTTTCAGTTTTTGTGCCTGCATGAAATACATAGATGTCCTTTGGAGCCTTGGGGATTACAATTTCACTGCCTGTTACCGGCTTCTCTGGATAGCCCTCTGCTGCCATTATGATGGTAATGGCTTTTTTGTCTGTCCATTTTATATTGCAATCCGCAAGTTTTTTGTCTGTTATGCTCGTAATTACATCCAAAAAGTCGTTTTCCATTCTTATAAGGAGGACCTCTGTTTCGGGATCTCCAAACCTCATATTATATTCTAAAACCTTAGGCCCGTCTTTTGTCATTATAAGACCTATATAGACAACCCCTCTTATATCAAAGCCTTCAGCCTTTATGCCTGCCAGGGTTTTTTCTGCAATATGGTCACTTGCCCCGTCTACATAGTAAGGTGATGGGGATACGCACCCCATGCCGCCTGTGTTTGGCCCCTTGTCATTATCGTAGGCTCTTTTGTAATCGCTGGCAGACGTCATTGGTACTATGGTTTTGGAGTCTGTGAAGCAGAGAAGGGATACCTCCTTGCCCTCAAGAAATTCCTCTACAATTACTGTATCGCCCTGGTCTCCAAAAATCTTGTCTTCCATTATTTCTTTTATGGTTTTTTCAGCCTCAGAGTAGTCCTGGCAGATTACAACTCCCTTGCCTGCAGCTAGGCCGTCTGCCTTTATTACTGCAGGATATTTTGAATTTTTCAGATAGTCCAAGGCCCTTTGACTGTCGGTAAAGCTTTGGTATTCGCCTGTCGGTATCTTGTATTTTTTCATAAAATCCTTGGCAAAGCTCTTGCTACCCTCAAGGCGAGCCCCTCTTTGGTCAGCTCCAAAGATCCTCAGGCCAGCAGCATTAAATTCGTCTACTATACCAAGGATAAGCGGCAATTCAGGGCCTACAATTGTAAGGTCAATCCCTTCTTTTAGGGCAAAGTCCTTGAGTTTGTCTATTTGGTCAACGTTTATGGGGATGTTTTGCCCTATTTCTGCTGTTCCCCCGTTGCCTGGAGTAAAGAAAATTTGTCCCGAGCTTTTACTTTCCTTTATTTTGGCTCCAATGGCGTGCTCACGGCCTCCTGAGCCTATTATGAGTACCTTCATTTCCCCTCCTAATGTCTGAAATGACGCATCCCAGTAAATACCATGGAAATATTGTTTTTGTTGCATTCTTCTACAGAGTCCTTGTCTTTCAAAGAACCGCCTGGCTGGATTATGGCCTTTATGCCCTTTTCTGCTGCCAGCTGGACTACATCAGGAAATGGGAAGAAGGCATCTGATGCCATAACTGCGCCTTTGGCACTTTCGCCTGCCCTGTCCAGGGCTGCCTCTGCCGCCCAGATTCTACTCACCTGGCCGCCTCCGATTCCAAGGGTCTTTCCATCCTTTGCAACCACAATGGCATTAGATTTTACGTGCTTTACTACTTTCATGGCAAATTCAAGGTCTTTTTTTTCTGCCTCTGATGGTCTTGCTTCTGTTACCAGTCTTTCTTCGGCAAAGAGGTCTGTGTTATTTTCCTGGGCCAAAAATCCTCCGCCAATTGTCTTGTATTCAACTGATTTGCCGCGTTTTCCATTTTCCAGCATAGGCAGCTTCAAAAGTCTGAGGTTTTGCTTTTGCTTCAGGATGGTAAGGGCTTCTTCGTCGTAGTCTGGTGCTATTATTACTTCAAGGAATATTTTGTGCATTTCTTCCGCAGTTTTTGCGTCAAGCTTTCTGTTTACTGCCACGATTCCCCCGAATATGGCTACAGGGTCTCCCTCATAGGCTCCCCAGTACGCATCACAAATATTTCCGGCAATGGCAACGCCACACGGAGTCGCATGCTTTACTGCAGCGCATGCTGGCTGATCAAATTCCATGCAAAGGTCAATGGCTCCCTGGGCATCGTTGTAGTTGTTGTAGGATAGCTCTTTTCCATGGAGGATTTCTGCGCTTTCAACCCCTTTTGCTTCTATACGGTCGCAGGTGTAGTAGGCTGCAGCCTGGTGGGGATTTTCTCCGTATCTCATGCCTTGTTTTTTCTGAAGGCTCATGAGTACGGTTTCAGGCTGGTCCTCCCTGCCGCTTACTTTTTCAAGGTAGTTGGCTATCATTATGTCATACTGGGCAGTTGTCGAAAAGGCTTTTTGGGCTAGTTTCAGTCTGAATTCTTTGTCTATTGTGTCTGTCTTTAGGCCTTCTATTACTTTTTTGTAGTCTGCGGTGTCTGTAACCACTATTACGTGCTCGTGGTTTTTGGCAGCAGATCTTATCATGGTTGGACCACCAATATCAATATTCTCAATTGCATCTTCAAAGGTATGACCTTCTTTTGAGGTTACATTTTTAAAGGGATAAAGGTTTACTACAACCATGTCTATTTCTGTTATGGCTTGCTCCTGCAGGGTCTGCATATGGGCTTCTACATTCCTGTTGGCAAGAATGCCTCCATGGATTTTTGGGTGCAGGGTCTTTACCCTGCCGTCAAGACACTCAGCAAAGCCTGTAATCTCTTGCACCTGCTTTGCTCCAATGCCATTTTCTTTGAGCAGGGTGTAGGTTCCTCCGGAGGAAATAATTTCAACTCCAAGTGCAGTCAGGTCTTTGGCAAATTCTATTATGCCGGTTTTATCAAATACGCTTAGTATTGCTCTCATTTTGCTTCCTCCATAATCCGCTTTATCACTATATTTATTGCTTCAGGCAGGATTTTGTGTTCTATCTCTAAAACTCTGTTTTGCAAGCTTTGACAGGTATCATCTGCCCTTACTTGAATTTTTTCCTGAAGTATTATAGCTCCTGTATCTATGCCTGTATCAACATAGTGGACACTGGCTCCTGTTTCCTTTTCCCCTGCTTCGAGGACAGCCCTGTGGACATTGAGGCCGTAAAAGCCCTTGCCGCAGAATTTTGGTATAAGAGATGGGTGGATATTTATTATTCTGTCTTTGTAACGCTCTACGATTTCAGGCTCAAGGACTGACAAATAGCCTGCCAAAACTATTAGGTCTATTTTGTGGTTTTCCAGGACTTCAAGAACCTTGGGCCAGTTTTTCCTTATATAATAATTTGG
>JBDHVO010000066.1:0-6473 GCA_039809675.1 Proteocatella sp. | reverse complement strand
ATGCTTTGCATTTCACCCTTTCTTGAGGCCAGCTTTTCAATTACAGCTCCCATGTATTCATCAGGAACATCCACAACCGCCCTTTCCATAGGCTCCAGGAGGTGGCCTTGGTCATCTTTTTTGTATAACACTTCTGGCTTTGATACCTGAAGTTCATAGCCCTCTCTTCTCATTGTTTCCATAAGGATTGTAAGGTGTAGCTCTCCCCTGCCTGAAACCTTGAATGCATCTGCTGTTTCTGTCTCTTCTACCCTTAAAGATATATTGGTCTTAAGCTCTTTCTCCAAACGGTCCTTAATCTGCCTTGAGGTTACATACCTGCCTTCCCTTCCAGCAAAAGGCGAATCATTTACAGAGAAGGTCATTGAGATTGTAGGCTCAGATATTTTTACAAAGGGCAGGGCTTCCTTGGATTCAGAATCAGTAATAGTGTCGCCGATATTAATGCTGTCTATACCTGATACAGCTACTATGTTTCCGACTCCTGCAGACGTAACCTCAACTCTGTTGAGACCCATATATTCGTAAAGCTTGCCTATTTTTACCTTATAGCCAGTTTCCGGGTGCTGGTGGTTTACTATATAAAGGTCTGAACCCACACTTACAGTTCCGCGTTCAATCTTCCCTATGCCAATCCTGCCTATATATTCATTATAGTCAATTGTAGATATCAGCATTTGAGGGCTGCCGTTTTCATCTCCCTTTGGTTCTGGTATGTGCTTTACTATAGTTTCAAACAGATCCTGCATATCATCCTTTAGCTGGTCAGCCTCAAGACCTGATATTCCAGCCTTTGCCGATGCATACACAAAAGGGGAGTCAAGCTGTTCTTCGTTGGCATCAAGTTCAAGGAAAAGCTCCAGTACTTCATCAACTACCTCAGCTGGTCTGGCTTCTGGTCTATCTACCTTGTTTACACAAACGATTGTCGGCAAGTCCAGCCCAAGAGCATTTTTTAGGACGAATTTGGTCTGAGGCATCGGGCCTTCAAAAGCATCAACTACCAGCACAACTCCATCAACCATCTTCAATATACGCTCTACCTCACCACCAAAATCAGCGTGGCCTGGTGTATCTATAATATTAATTTTATAATCCTTAAACATTACAGCAGTGTTTTTGGAGAGAATTGTAATCCCCCTCTCCTTTTCAAGATCCCCAGAATCCATAACCCTTTCATTGACTTCCTGATTTGCCCTAAAGGTTCCGCTCTGCTTTAACAACGAGTCTACAAGAGTTGTTTTTCCGTGATCAACGTGGGCTATTATTGCCACATTTCTTATTTTATTCTTCATAAAATCTTCCTTTTTTTACCGGTTCATTAAACTTAACAAATTATTATACCACAAAATCATATTCTTTTCATATAAATTTTCATTTTGATTTTTAAAATACAATATCCTTAACCCTTCCTTTTCAAGACTTGAATATTTCAGATTAAATATATGTGGCATTATAAGGAATTATTTGCTAGAATAAATATATAACCTACAAGAAAGGATTAATTATGGAAAATAATAAAGTATTAGCAAAAGTTGATGGTATGGAAATAACCCAGGAGGATTTTAATTTTTTAAGGTCAAACCTTAATCCCCAGGTGGCCCAGCAATTTATTGGACCTGAGGGAGAGAAGCAGCTACTCAATGAACTTATAAACCAGAAGCTTCTTCTTATTGAAGCCTTGGATAAAAAATTTGATGAGGATGCAGAATTCGTAAGCGAGCTTGCAAAGCTAAAGGAAAACCTTCTAACCCAGTTTGCTGTTAAGAGAGTTATTGATTCTGCAGAGGTTTCAGAGGATGAGGCCAAGGAGTTTTATATTGGACACCCTGATTTTTTTGTTTCTCCTGAGCAAATAAAGGCAAGCCATATCCTTGTAGACGATGAGGCTCTCGCTCATAAGCTATACGAAGATATAGTTGCAGGAGGAGATTTCGCTCTTATTGCAGCTGACAACTCATCATGCCCGTCAGCAGCAGCTGGAGGAGACCTTAACTACTTCTCAAGGGGACAGATGGTGCCTGAGTTTGAAGAGGCAGCCTTTGCTCTTGAATTAAATGGAATTTCCCAGCCTGTTAAAACTCAGTTTGGCTACCACATTATAAAGCTTACCGATAAAAAAGAAGCTCTTCCACATGATTTTGATTCTGTTAAGGCTAATATTGTTCAAAACCTTACCGCTCAAAAGCAGCAGGAGGTTTATATGAACTACCTTAACGACCTTAAGGCAAGCCATAATATAGAAATTACTGAATAATCTCAAGGATGCGTAAAGCATCCTTTTTTTTGCACAAAAAAGGGAACCCGTATGGATTCCCAATTATTTTTTATACGAGAAGCTTTTTGGTCATATCACTGATCCTTTTTCCGTCTGCTCGCCCTTTTGCTACTTCATTTACTTTACCCATTATTTTGCCCATATCCTTCATGGATTGAGCATTAACTGCTTTTATTGCATCTCCTACTATAGTTTCTAACTCTTCGTCTGTTAGTTGTTGTGGAAGATATGAAGCTATCATTTCGATCTCCTGCTTTGTCTGCTCAATGAGATCTTCTCTGCCTGCTTTCTCGAATTCAGTCAAGGCATCTTTTCTTTGCTTTAATTGCTTAGAAATGATATCCAGTATGTCATCATCAGAAAGCGTTATTCTCTCGTCAACTTCCCTTTGCTTTACAGCAGCTCTAATCATTGTTACAACAGATTTTTTAAGATTGTCCTTGTTTTTCATGGATTCCTTAAGGTCTGCCATTAACTTTTCATTTAGAGACATTATTTTCACCTTCTATCAACTATCTTTTTTTCTTTCTTGCAGCTTCAGCTTTTTTCTTTCTTTTTACGCTTGGCTTGTCATAGTGTTCTCTTTTTCTAACCTCTGCCATTACGCCGGAAAGAGCACATTGTCTTTTGAATCTTCTAAGTGCACTGTCTAAAGTTTCATTTTCTTTTACTCTTATTTCTGTTGCCATTCTTTATCCCCCCTTCCAAACTAACGATTTTGTAGCAGATACAATCTGGGTTAAGAAATTACTTTTATATTATACTAGTTTTTTAATAGTTTTACAAGTCTTTTTTGTCCAAAGCATTATTTTAGCCTGGGGGCCATTGCATGGATCTTTTTCCAAGAAGGTGAAAATGGATGTGGTCCACAGTCTGGCCACCATCCGCCTTGTAATTCGACACTACTCTAAAACCTGATTCTACAGTCCCTTCAAGCCTTGCAATTTCTTTTACAGCCTGGAGCAGGTCATCCATAACGCCTGAGCCTTGAGGTATCTCCATGATATTTGCATAGTGGCTTTTTGGAATTAAAATCACATGGGACGGCGCTTTGGGATCAATATCTCTGAAGGCAAGAACCTTTTCGTCCTCATATACCTTTGTAGATGGAATTTCTCCAGCTATTATTTTGCAAAAAATACAATCCATATAATCCTCCTTAAGTATTAAATATCTGCAGGTATGCCTATTACCATATCATCCTTTGCTTCTCTTACCCTTATTTTTATTATTTGATTTGATAAATTTTCTCCAGTATTCGGGACTGCCGCTTTAATGTAATTTTTGGTGTGGCCATAGTAAAAATCATCGTCGTTAGTTTCAAACAGGACATCTATATCTTTTCCTACAACCCCTGCGTTGTAGTCTTTTTTGTTTTGATTAGACAGGTCAATTAAAATAGCACTCCTTCGAGATTTTTCCTGCTGACTCACATTATCTTGGAGCTTGGCAGCCTTGGTGCCTTCTCTTGGAGAGTATTTGAAAATGTGGGTTTCGTATAGCTTTAGTTCTTCCAGATATTTAAGAGTTTCATCGAATTCTTCTTCTGTTTCGCCCGGAAAGCCTACTATTACATCGGTAGTAATGGCTGCATCAGGATAGTATTCTCTGATAAGCTTCACAGCATTTTTGTATTCTTCTGAGCTATATCTGCGATTCATCCTGGCTAACACTGCATTGCTGCCGCTTTGCATGGACAGGTGAAAATGAGGGCAAAAGGAGTCTAACTGTGAAACCTGCTCCATAAAGGCCTGGGTAATTATTACCGGCTCCACAGAGCTTATTCTAATCCTTTTTATACCATCAATTCTCGCAATACTCTCTATCACATCAGATAATCCGGCATCTGAGTCAGGTATATCCTTGCCATAGGATGCCACGTGAATACCCGTAAGAACTACCTCCTTGTAACCATTATCAGATAGCCTTCTTACTTCACTAATAATATTCTCCATTTTCCGGCTTCTTACAGGCCCTCTTGTGTAAGGAATTATACAATAAGAACAAAAGCGGTCACAGCCGTCTTGAATTTTTATAAGAGCTCTTGTTCTGTCGCTCACATTGTTTATTTCCATCTCTTCAAAGTCGCGGATTTTCATTATATCATCAACAATTATTTTTTTGTCCTGGCCAGAAGTTTTTTCGAGTTCTCCTATAAGAGCTGCTCTCTGGCTGGTTCCAAGGACAATGTTCACTTCATCAATGTTAAATATTTCTTCCGGTGATTTTTGCGAATAGCAGCCCATCACAACGACAATAGAGTCAGGGTTTAGTTTTTTTGTTCGCCTTATCATCTGTCTGGATTTTTTTTCAGACATTGCCGTGACTGTACAGGTGTTAATTATATAGACATCCGCTATTTTTTCAAAGTCAGTTATTTGATACCCATTGTTTACAAGAAGCTCTTCTATAGCTTCTGATTCATATTTATTTACTTTACAGCCAAGGGTCATTATGGCTGCATTTTTTTTACCTGTAACTATGATAGTTACCTCCTATTTATTTGTTAATTCACTTGCTTCCTGCTTTGGATTATATCAATATATTTATTTTTATGCAAGGATGAGCCAGGCAAATAATACGCGAATCCTTATCCATATGGTATAATGAGCCTAGAAAGGATGTTTATATGGATATTAGCCAAATGAACCTTGCCCGGGTTACAGAAATAACTAGCTCTATTCTTGAAGGGGTGACCGATAAAGATATAAAACATAATAATTACCGCGAGCTTGAGACTCTTCTCCTCTTACTTGAAGCAGACCCAAGAAAGGGTTTACAAAGGTTAGCTGGCTCCTGCAGGACTGCAATCCTAAAAAGATATAAAGAGATCCTCCGCATTGAGTCCATGATTAACTTTGACAAAAGCTACAAGGCAGGACTTGTTGCAGGTGTCGATGAAGTTGGCAGAGGTCCCCTTGCAGGTCCTGTTGTAGCAGGATGCGTTATTATGGATCTTGAAAAACCAATAAGCGGTATTGACGATTCCAAAAAGCTTTCAAGGCAAAAGCGAGAGCTCTTGTTTGATCAGATAGTAAAAAACAGCCTCTATTGCGCCATAGGACAGGCAGATAACGATGTAATTGACAGAATTAATATTCTAAATGCAACCTTTTCTGCAATGAACTCCGCTATTTCTCTTGTAAGCAGCGAGCTTCAGGATAAAAATTCTGCTATTGGGCTGATTCTTGTAGATGGTAATCAGAAAATTAAAAACCAGAGTCTGCCGCAATGTGCAATCACCAAGGGGGATTCAAAAAGCTACTCCATAGCCTGTGCCAGTATTTTGGCTAAGGTTTACAGGGACAGGCTAATGGAAAAAATGGGGGAGAAGTTCCCCGGCTATGATTTTGAATCAAACTCTGGCTATGGGTCCGCTTCCCACTTGGCTGGGATTGCAAAATTAGGCCTAAGCCCCATTCACCGAAAAAGCTTTTGCCATATGTAGCCTACACAAAACACCTGTGGACTTAAGGAGCTGGTCTACTATTTCAGCTTCTCATCCACAGGTTGAATTTTTCAAATGAATTTTAATCGTAATCCATACTTAGCTTTAAGAAATTTCCATTCCTTAGCTCTGCAAAGGCCAGCTCAAGCTCTTCTTTTGTATTCATAACTATCGGCCCTCCCCAGACAATAGGCTCATCTAAGGGATAGGAGCTAACAAAAAGTATGTGAATGTCGCTATCAAGAGCTCCAATTGTTATATAATCTCCCTCTGATAGCTTAACAGCAGTTTTTTCTGAGACTTCTTCGCCAGATACTAGCGCCCTGCCCAAAAGTGTAAACAGCATTACAGATTTTTTATTTTCAGTATCTATAGTAAAGCTATGACCTGCCTTAAGCATTATATGGTAGTAATCAAGGGGCAGATGTTTTCCCTCAAATCCAGTATGCTCCTTGTAGGTTCCCCCTATTAGTCTTAGACTTCCACCTTCTATTGGAATTTCTTTGATTTTGTCGCCTTTGAGGCTGTGGTATTGTGGATGATCCATCTTGTTTTTTGCCGGCATATTCAGCCACAGCTGGACCCCAAGCATTCTTTGAGATGGGGGCAGCATTTCTTCATGGAGTATACCTGAGCCTGCAGTCATCCACTGGACCTGGCCGTCCGTAATTGTATCCTCATGGCCCAGGCTATCCTTATGCATCATATTCCCCTTTACTATAAGACTTATGGTTTCAATTCCCCTGT
>JBDHVO010000065.1:0-6488 GCA_039809675.1 Proteocatella sp. | reverse complement strand
CGAAATCCTCCTTAGATAATTCATCGAGATTATACAGCTTCATCATGCCTCTTCTTATCCCTAGATCCTTATAGCTTAAAATATCCGGCCTCTCGAGAGAGTGGATAAGGAGCATCTCTGCAGTCCATTCCCCGACTCCCTTTAATTTTACCAGCTCCCTTATCACTTCTTCATCAGATAAGCTGCTGAGATTATCAAAATCCACAGTCCCATCTACTGCCTCCCTTGCAATTCCCTTGATGTAATCAGCCTTTCTCATGGACATTCCGCATTTTTGAACATCTTCCGCAAGAGCTGCGTTGATATTTTGAGGATTTATTTTCCCTACAAGGTCCAAGAGTCTTTCCTTAACCGTAATCGCCGATTTTGTAGATATTTGCTGGCTGATTATACTTGATATTAGGGCCGCAAATACATCCGGCTCTGTATTTCTTGTTATCATTCCGATTTGTTTTATGGCGTTTCCAAGAGTGCTATCATTTTTTTTAAAATGACTGATTTCTTTTTCACCGTATCTAATATAGGACATTATTCTATTGGTTCATAAGCCCTGCTTTTTCGATTCCATAGAACAGCAGAGATATAAATACCGCAACAACACTGGAAAGCACCATCCCTGACAGCTGTATGCTGCCCATGTCGATTTTGAGCCCGCTAAGACCTGCAACAAACACTACAGAGGTCAGAATCAAATTTCTTGATTTACTGTAATCTACTTTTGAATCTACAAGAAGCCTTATTCCTGACGAGCCGATCATTCCGTAAAGGAGGAAGGTAACTCCGCCTATCACATCCCCGGGGATCGTCTGAATTAGTGCCGAAAGGGGTCCTACAAAGGCCATACATATAGATAGAATTGCTGCACCTGCAATAACCTGAACGCTGTATACCCCTGTTACTGCCATAACTCCAATATTTTCTCCATAGGTGGTGGTCGGTACTCCCCCTATAAGGCCTGACAACATTGTCGAAAAATTGTCTGCAAAAATACTTTTGTGTAGCCCTGGGTTTTTCAGTAAATCCCTGCCAATTATATTACTTGTCACAACCTGGTGGCTTATATGCTCTGATGTGATTACAAGGAGGACAGGAATCATAGTAATTGCAGCCTGAAGACTAAATTTTGGAAACTGAAATGCAGGCAGGGTAAACAGGCTTGCTTGCATTACCGGAGCAAAATCCACCATGTTGAGCATTATTGCAGTAATATAGCCTACAGCTATTGCAATAAGTATGGGAATTGTAGAGAAGAATTTTTTGAACAAAACTGAACCAAATATTGCGGTTCCAAGAGTTACCAAAAATACAATTACATCCTTGGACGTAGCCGTATCAGTCATAAGATTTGCTCCAATAGAGCCCCCTGTAACTGTGAGGCCTGCCAGCTCGAGTCCTATAAGGGCAACTACAGGTCCCATTGCTGCTGGAGGAAGTACAATATCAATCCAGTCTGTGCCAAATTTATATATAAGATATGCCAGTATGCAGCCCAGAAAACCGACTACGACAAAAGCTCCTTGGGCATATTGAAAGCCAAGGCTTCCGATAATTATGGTGCTTGGCCCTATGAAAGCAAAGCTAGACCCCAAATATGCAGGTGCCTTGCCCTTGGTAATATAAATAAATAGTAGAGTTCCTATTCCATTCATCAGTAAAACAACACCTGGATTAATTCCAAATATTATAGGAACTAGAACCGATGCTCCAAACATTGCAAACGTGTGCTGCAGGCTCAAGGGTAAAAGCATCCCCGCGGGGACTTTTTCTTCAACCTGAATAATCTTTTTACTTTCCATTCTTACCTCCTGATTTTCTCTAAACATTTTATATAATATCATGGCAATATGCAAGAGTAAATTTTATTTAAATACCAATTTGATTTTTTGCTTTGTATCTTTCCTTTTCAAACTATGCATTTAATTTGGATTATTCATGGGTATATATACAGGGAATATGCATAAACAAGCTTACTAAGTTTCAGGAGGTACTTATGAAAACAGACAAGCTAACTCAAAAGACTATTGCAGCAATAAATTTTGCCCGCAGCGAAGCAATTTCCAGACACAACAGCCAGGTTGAGCCTGAGCATCTTCTATATGCCCTTATCGTACAGGAGGATGGGTTGATACCCAGGCTTTTACAAAAAATCGGCATAGACCTGGCCAATGCAGCTCAGATCCCCCTAAGCTTTATTAATCAGCTCCCTTATATTTCCGGGAAGGCAGAAAGCGAAATCTATTATTCCCAGATAATCGAAAGAATCCTTATTGAAGCTGAGAAGCAGGCCTTAGAATTTAAGGATGAGTACGTTTCTGTCGAGCATATAATGCTGGGCTTTTTGGGAGATAAAAACCAAAAGGTCAAGGATATGCTTTTACAGATCGGCCTCGACAGGCAAAACTTCTTGTTAGCCCTCCAATCTGTAAGGCATGGCCGAAAAGTCGAAAGCGACAACCCTGAGGAAGCCTATGAGGCCCTTACAAAATATGGCTATGACCTTGTAGAAAGAGCAAGAAGTCAGCAGCTTGACCCTGTTATAGGAAGAGACAGCGAAATAAGAAATGTTATCCGCATTTTATCAAGAAAGACCAAAAATAATCCGGTACTTATAGGCGAGCCAGGAGTTGGAAAAACTGCTATTGTTGAAGGGCTTGCTATCAGGATACTAAAGGGTGATGTACCGGAAGGCTTAAAGGACAAGACAATATTCTCTCTTGATATGGGAGCTCTTATAGCTGGAGCAAAATACAGGGGTGAATTTGAAGAAAGGCTCAAGGCTGTCCTCCAGGAGGTAAAAGAAGCGCAGGGCCGAATTATAATGTTTATTGATGAAATTCATAATATCGTCGGCGCAGGGCGTACCGAAGGCTCTATGGATGCAGGAAACCTTTTAAAACCAATGCTTGCCAGAGGAGAGCTCCACTGTATCGGGGCAACAACTCTTGATGAATACAGAAAGTATATAGAAAAAGATGCAGCCCTTGAAAGACGCTTCCAGCCAGTACTTGCAGATGAGCCTTCTGTTGAGGATACGATTACAATTCTAAGGGGCTTAAAAGAAAGATATGAATCCTTCCATGGCGTTTCCATTGCTGATTCAGCTCTCGTAAGTGCAGCCACCTTGTCCAACAGGTATATAACAGACCGTTTTCTGCCTGATAAGGCTATTGACCTTGTAGACGAGGCTTGCGCCATGATTAGGACAGAAATCGACTCTATGCCGACAGAATTGGATGAAATATCTCGCAAAATCATGCAGCTTGAAATCGAAGAGGAGGCACTCAAAAAAGAGACCGACCAACTTAGCAAGGACAGGCTTGAACAAACAAGGAAGGAATTGGCAAGCCTAAAGGAAGAGTTCTCTTTAATGAAGTCAAGATGGGATGAAGAAAAGGCAGGCATTTCTAAGGTTCAGAGGCTAAAAGAAGAGCTGATTGATATTCAAAATAAAATAGAAATAGCAGAAAGAGAATATAATCTTGAAAAGTTAGCCGAGCTTAAGTATGGAGAGCTCCCTCGGGTCCAAAGAGCTCTTGAAGAAGCCGAAAAGTCTGAAGAAAAACCTGGAAAACCGTCTCTTGTAAGAGACAGGGTTACAGATGATGAAATTTCAAAAATTATTTCAAGGTGGACCGGAATACCAGTAACAAAGCTCCTCGAAGGAGAGAAAGAAAAAATACTCAATCTGGAGAATATATTGCACAAAAGAGTCATCGGTCAAGACCAGGCAGTAACAAAGGTAGCTGAAGCAATTTTAAGGTCGCGGGCCGGGATTTCAGACCCTAATAGACCAATTGGTTCATTTATGTTTCTCGGGCCTACCGGAGTTGGTAAGACTGAGCTGGCTAAAGCACTTGCAGAGAGCCTTTTTGACGATGAACACAATATGGTAAGGATAGATATGTCCGAGTATATGGAAAAGCACTCTGTTTCCAGACTTGTTGGCGCTCCTCCAGGATATGTGGGCTATGAAGAAGGAGGCCAGCTGACAGAGGCCGTCAGAAGAAAACCATATTCTGTAGTCTTATTTGATGAAATAGAAAAGGCCCACCAGGATGTATTTAATATCCTCCTCCAGGTTCTTGATGATGGAAGAATCACTGATTCCCAGGGCAAAACCGTTGATTTTAAGAACACTGTAATCATTATGACTTCAAATCTTGGCTCAGAATACCTGCTCTTTGGAATTGACAATGAAGGAAACCTAAAAGATGATGCAGTTGAATCTGTAAATGCTCTTTTAAAAACCCATTTTAGGCCCGAGTTTTTGAACCGCCTTGATGAAATAGTCTTTTACAAGCCTCTGTCAAAAAATGAGGTAAAGCAGATTATTGATCTAATCTTTGGTGGGTTGAGCAAAAGGCTTGAAGACCAACAGCTGGGCCTATCAGCAACTGAGGCAGCCAAGGATTTTATAGCAGACGCTGCCTATGACCCGCTATACGGGGCAAGACCTATAAAGCGTTATATCCAGAGCAAGGTTGAAACCCTTATTGCCAAAAAAATTATTATTGGAGACTTCCCAATAAATTCTGTAATAACTGTAGATGTTTCTGAGGGAGAATTGATCGTAAGATAACTACTATGGGCGTCCAAAATGGACGCCCATAGTATAATGATAAATCGCTTGTAGCTTCTTATTTTTGTTAGCCCCAGCTTAACCCTACCCCTTTTTCAACAGCCTTATCGTAAACCATCTTAGCCGTAACAAGGTCCTGGACTGCTATCCCAACAGATTTAAAGACTATTATTTCCTCATCGTTTTCTCTGCCTTTTATTCGGCCTATTATAAGCTCTCCTATATCTCCTGTAAAGTCATCCTCTGTTATTGTGCCTTCCTTTAGAGGAATTGTAATATCTCCAGCTTCTGAAAGAACAGCCTCTTTTGAATCAAAATAAATTTTGCTGGCTCTTGTGAGCGCTACAGGGTCAAGCTCCTGCATATGATGCTGGTAGGAGCCAATGCAGCTTATGGTTGCCCCTTTTTTCACCCTGTTACCATCAAAAACCGGAGTAGTTGATGGGGTTACAGTTATTATAAGGTCAGCATTTTCTATGGCCTCGTCAGATGATTTTGCTGCAATAATCTTTGCCCCATAGGATTTTAACTCCTCGTGCATTTCTTTTGCAAATTTTTCAGCTGCTTGAAGGTTTCTGCTGTAGACCCTCACTTCTTCAAGGCTTCTGGATGAAAGCATGGCTTCGAGCTGGCAGGCTGCCTGGCCTCCTGTACCTATAAGGGCTCCTGTTTTACAGTCTTTTTTTGCAAGAAGATCAAAGGCTGCTCCTGATGCTGCCCCTGTCCTTAGCTGGGTGATGTAGGTGCCATCCAAAATAGCATTTGTTATACCTGTTTTCCCATCTATCAGGAGAACCTGGGCTGGTGCAGTTGGAAGATTTGCTTCGGCGTTTTGCGGGAAAATATTTACATTTTTTATGGCTGCCACCTCAAGCTCTGAAACGTATGCAGGCATAAAAAGGAAATTTGCATCGTATTTTGGGGCTGCTATTACCGTTCTTAATGGTATATCCGCCTTATTCTCTACAGTAAGCCTATATGCAACCTTGTCAGCTTCTATGGCTTCTTTCATGGTAAACACGTTTTTAATATCTTCTTTTGTTAGTAATAGCATTTTGCCCCCTTATTTACTTTTTTGTTTGTTAGTTTCTTTTGCAAGAGCCTCAGAAAGATGGTCCATAAATATATTTTGAGCAACCTTATGTTCTCCCATCCCCCTAAGGTCAATTTCTACCTTATATCCTTTTTCTTCCAATATGCTTTTCCATGAATCCTCTTCGTCTGAGGCCATATCGTTTTGAGCATGGTCTCCAGCAACAATCATAAAGGCTTTTAGCAGTATTGATTGGTAGCCCTTCGTCTTGATTTCTCCGATGATATCTTCAAGCGTGGTTTCGCCTTCAACTGTAGCAAGGTATATATTATCACGCCCGGCTTCCTTGTACTTATTTTGAAGTCTGGCATATGCCTTGTCCGCTTCCTTGTCCTCTGAACCATGGCCCATAAAAATCAATGCGTCATTGCCCTTAAGGTCATTTAACTCCGTATCCTGGACTATTCTCTTATAGTCAGAGTCAGAATAAAGGAGGGGCTTTGCAACTTCACCATAATCAGTAGACAGCTTTGCATACTCTATCCCGTCCAATATATGGAGGGAAAGTGTAACTATTTCATCAAAGCCTCTGTCAAGGAGCTCATCGAGTCCCTCTTTTGGCGAGTTAATATGTAGATTATCTCTTTTTTTGAGCTTTGCTCTTATCATACTTGAAGAAAATGCCCTGGCAAACACATCCTCTCCATATTTTTCCTTTACCAAATTCTCTATTGAGTCAATGCACTTTATTCTTGTTTCTTCATAGCTTGTTCCAAAGCTGGCAACGAGTATGCCTTTTTTCATAATCCCTCCCATTATTTCGTATGCATCATTTTGAAAATCTCCTTCATTATATCATAAAATAAATGTTTTTAC
>JBDHVO010000064.1:0-6515 GCA_039809675.1 Proteocatella sp. | reverse complement strand
CCCTTTAATAATTTTGCTACATAAAAACCATCTGATTGTCCCTGGCAAAAGAGCAGGGTCTCATCCCAGATAAGAGTGAAGTGCCTGCCTGCCTCAGATTCAAGAAAGGAGTTTACCTGGTTCTCATTTTCAAGCTTATTTATGGTACAGGTAGAATATACCAGAGTCCCACCTGGTTTAAGGTAGCTGGATGCGTTTTTTAATATCTTGGACTGGATATCATATATTGGTTCAATATCATTAAGATTTTTGTACCTAAGCTCTGGTTTTTTTCTTATAATGCCAAGTCCTGAGCAGGGAGCATCCACAAGGATTCTGTCAAAGCTTTCCAATAATGTTTTGTCGGCAACCCTGGCATCCATAGCTTTTATATTTATTATGCTTATCCCTAACCTTTTCGCGCTATCTTCAATAAGCTTTAGTTTTTTTTCTGATATATCCCTTGAAGCCACATAGCCTTTGTTTTTCATAAGCTCTGCTATAAAGGTACTTTTTCCACCTGGAGCAGCACATATATCCAGTACAGTCTCTCCTTCCTTGGGCTGCAGAGCCCTCACCGCTTTCATAGAGCTGATATCCTGAACTGTAAAGAAACCTTGCCTATAGGAAGGACTATCCTGCAGCCTCTTGAAGTTTGAAACCCTTAGAGCCAAGGGATCTTCGGCAACCTCTTCTGCTTCTACTCCTTCTAAAGCCAGTTTTTCTATAAGGCTGGCCCTGTCTATTTTCAGGCTATTGGTACGTAAATGCATTTGCGGCTTTTCTTCCAGAGCTTCTAATATTCGTACTGCTTCTTCTTCACCATACTGAGAGACAAGCAGATTTACAATATCAAGTGATACAGAGTGTTTTATGCTTAAGAGCTTGCTTTTTTTCTTTATATTAAGGTCAAAGGCCCTTTGATCTCTAAGAACACTTCTCAAAAGTCCATTTACAAATCCACTACCTCTTGGAAAAACCTTTTTGCACAGCTTGACAGATTCATCAACAGCTGCAAAATCTGTCACAGAGTCCATATATCTTATCTGGTAGAGGCCAAGCATAAGTATGGCAATTACCTGATTAGACAATTTGTTAATGGGAGTTTTGCTAAACTTTTGAATTATATACTCCAGGTATAATTTCTTGCTTATGCTTCCATAGGCAAGCTCTGTCACAAAGCCCCTATCCTTGTTTGCCAGCTCACTGTTAGCAAGGGCTTTATTTATGGCAATATTTGAATAGGCTCCATCATATAAAACTGACATTAATATTTCAAATGACAGATATCTGGGGTTTTTCATATTCCTCTTTTCTTTTTCTATGAATAGCTTTATATTATTCATCTTATTTACAAGATTATTTTACTAAATAAGTGCATCTTTGTCCAGTTTGCCCGCTTTCTTGACACAGAAAAAATCCCCATAAAGGAGATTTTTTTCTTTATTCATCTCTACTGTTTTTAATAAGGAGCAGTCTGATTAATTGACTTGCAGACGCTGCTGCAGCTGCCACATATGTCATGGCCGCAGCGGACAGAACCCTCCTGCCCTCATCAATCTCCGATCCAACAAGGATACCGCTGGCTTCAAGCTGCTTTAGGGCTCTTGCACTTGCATTAAATTCAACAGGAAGAGTTATAAGCTGAAATAAGACTGAGCCTGAAAACAGCCATATTCCAATAGACAAGAGGCTGTTAAATCGAGCAACAAATAGACCTGCGAGTATGAGAGGCATAGCTGCCTGGGATGCAATATTTACAACAGGCACTATGGCATTTCTAAACTTTAAAGGGGCGTATGCGTTTGCATGCTGGATAGCATGACCCACCTCATGGGCAGCAATTGCGTTTGAGGCTATGGAGTTTCCGTTATATACTCCGTTAGATAGGCGTAGGACCTTTGATCTGGGGTCGTAATGGTCGCTTAATTGGCCTCCTATAAGCTCAATGTTCACATCAGACAAGCCGTTGGAATTTAGAATTGCCCTTGCGGTCTGGGCTCCAGTGTAGCCCCTTTGGGCCCTGACCCTAGAATATCTGCGGTACGCAGACTGAATCTTGGATTGGGCGTACATAGTTAGTAGCATAGCTGGTATCAGTATTATTATTGTCCAGTCAAAATAGTATCCCATATATTTACCTGCCTTTATTCACCAAATTTAGAGCTTGGGGAAAGATTGTTCCCCTTTAAAAAGTCAGATACCTTCATCCTCTTTTTGTTGGGAAATTGAATTTCATATACCTTTATGGTGGAATCCCCTGCCACAAGCTCAATATTATCTTCGTTTATATTTATAATTTTACCGAACTCTTTAGAATCAGAGGCTTGTCCAGCCTTTATATTAAAGAGCTTTACATTTTCACCTTTGTAGCTTGTAAATGTCTGCAGACCCCGTGTAAGGTTTATAATATCCCTGGCTGATTTTGAAAAATCAATCCTGCCCATATTTTTTGTTATAAGGGGGGCATATGAGGATAGGGCATCATCCTGGGGTGTTCTTGGAGCTTCATTTTTTTCAATAAGGTCAAGGGTTTTTGTAAGAGTTTTCATGCTAAGCCTGGCCAGCTTGTCATGCAGGCTTTTGGCATCATCGTCTTCCCCTATGCTTATCTTGTCATGCAGAATCATATCACCAGTGTCAAGGCCTTCAGACATAAACATGGTTGTTATGCCTGTTTCCTTCTCACCGTTGATAAGAACAAAGTTTATAGGGGCAGCCCCCCTATAAGCTGGAAGTAGTGATGCATGGACATTTATGCAGCCGTACCTTGGAAGATCAAGGATTCTTTTTGGTATTATCTGACCGTAAGCAGTTACAACAATAAGGTCGGGTTTTATTTTCAAAAGCTTTTCATAGGCCTCATCACTTTTAATGCTTGCAGGCTGGTAAATTTCAAGGCCCAGCTCAAGGGCCCTTTCCTTTACTGGCGGCATCTGCACCTTTTTTCCCCTGTCCCTTGCCTTATCCTGCTGGGTAATAACAAGCTCTACCTGATCCTCCCTGTTTATTATGGCATTAAGGGAGTAAACTGCAAATTCAGGCGTGCCCATAAATACTATCTTCATTTATCTTCCGCCCTTTATATAATCTACAAACAAAATCCCATTCAGATGGTCATTTTCATGGAGTACAGCCCTTGCAAAAAGCTCTTCCCCTTCCATAATAACCTCTTGCATATCTGTATTTAGGAATTTCACCTTTACATAATTAGGTCTTTCAATCTCCGAAAAGTACCCTGGTATGCTTAAGCAGCCTTCGTCCCCACACTGGCTGCCGGATTTTTCAAGAATTTCAGGGTTAATCATTACTATTGGCCCCCTGTCATCTGTTTCAATGACAAATATCCTCTTTAGTATACCAATCTGCGGAGCTGCAAGCCCAGCTCCATCGGCATCCTGCATAGTTTCAATCATATCTTCAATCAATTCTCTGGTTCTTTCATTCATTTCAAGAACTGTCTTTGATTTTTTTCTTAGGACTTCATCACCTTCGTGTCTTATTTTCCTTATTGCCATTGCTTCTCCTTTTGTTTAATAATTTTACATCATATTTTTTGGGTTTATATCAACACTCACAAGGGTGTCTTTGTCAACCAGCAGGCCCCTTTTTTCTGATAGTACATAGGTTATTATGTTTTTTATGAGCTTGAGCTCTTCCTCGGACTGAATTTTGTAAAAAAGCTGCCACCTGAACCTGTTGTCTATTTTATGAATCATAGCTGGCACAGGTCCCAACGCTATTATACCCATTTTTCGCTTTTTCAAATAAAAATCTATGGCATTTTTTAATTTTTCTGCAGTTTCGGCAGATTTTTTGTAGTCCTCATTTGAACACAGGATTCTTATTAGCTGGGCATAGGGTGGATACATAAAGGCTTTTCGTTCTTTTATTTCATCCCAGAAAAAATCAGTGTAGTTGTGGTTTTTTAAAAACGAGAAAATTCGGTTGTCAGGATCTGATGTCTGAACCATTACCCTGCCTAAAACATCTCCTCTTCCTGACCTGCCTGCCACCTGCATAAGCATACTCAAGGTTTTTTCTGCGCTTCTATAATCAGGAAATCTGAGCCCCTGGTCAGCATTTAAAATAACCACCAGGCTCACACTTTCAAAATCAAGCCCCTTGCTTATCATCTGGGTGCCTACAAGAACATTGGCCTTTTTATCCTTGAAGAGCTGTAAAAGCTCCTCGTGACCTCCCTTTGCCCTTGTTGTGTCCTTATCAAGACGTACAATCCTTGCAAGATCAGATAGGACCTCTAGGTCTGCTTCTACTTTTTGGGTCCCGTAATTACTAGTTTCATAGGTACCCCTGCCACAGGCAGAGCACTTTTTTTGAAAGCCTTCCTCATGGCCACAGTAGTGGCAAAGGAGCCTGTTTGTAGCCTTGTGGTAGGTCAGGGTAATATCACACCTTGGACATACAATGGTGTGGTTGCAGTGGCTACAGCTAAGAGCAGAGCCGTAGCCTCTCTTGTTGAGAAAGACAATTACCTGGTGGCCCTTTTCAAGCTCTTCTTTTATACTATTAATAACCTCCTGGCTTACAACGTTTGTTTTGCCAAGGCGGCGGTCTTGCAGGGTGTCTATGATTTCGACGCGGGGCATAAGGCCTTTTTCCCTATATCTAAGCTCCTGTAAATCATAGGCCCCATAAACAGCTTCATAATACTGGTCAACAGTTGGCGTTGCAGTTCCAATTACAAGTCCTGCCTCATAACATTCACATATTTTCCGGGCCAGGCCTATACTATCGTACTTGGGACTTTGTTCAGACCTGTAGGCATCGTCATGACACTCGTCTATAATAATAAGGCCCAGGTTTTCCATAGGAGCAAACAAGGCAGATCTGGCCCCAATTACAAGATTTATTTTCCCAGAAAGTATCAGGTCGTTTTGGTCCTTACGTTCTCCCTGGCTGATTTGAGAATGGAAGACTCCTATTTGGTCCCCAAATACATTTTTAAACCTTCCTATGGTTTGGGGGGTGAGGGATATTTCTGGAACGAGCATAATAGCCTGCTTTCCCTCCAGAAGGCATTTTGCAATAAGGGCAATGTAGATTTCGGTCTTGCCTGAGCCTGTAACTCCATAAAGCAGGGTGGGCGTAGCTTCCTTAATGTTTTTTTCTATATTTGAAATTACAGTTTTTTGAGCCTGGCTTAAGGCTATTTTTTGAGGCTTAATACGGTAGTTTGAGCCCGGTGTCCTTGTGAGCCTTCTCTCTTCAATCCTTGCAAGGCCCCTTTCTTCAAGATTCCTCGCAGTCTCAAGCAGGGGCTTGTCAAGGTCTCTCTGCAGGGCACTTATATTTATTTCTCCATCAAGGAGAAGCTGCAAAAGCAGGATTCTGTTTTTGGCATTCCTTCTTTCAGATGCAAGTACTTCTTCTATGTCTGTCGAAGGAGCCACAGGAACAAGGTATTTTTCTTTTAGCTCTGAGACCTCACCTGTTTTGGGTACAAAAAGCGAAATCGCCTCGCTTAGAGAAGACATATACTCCTCTCTTATCCACCTGGCAAGGTCGAGTTTTTTTTTTGGAATCCTGTAGGCCTGGGTTTTTTTCAGGATACTTTTGAGGCCTTTAGCATTTTCCTCGCCCTCCGATACTGAGGTTACAATGGCGTCATATGTTCGGCTTCCATTACCAAACTGTACTAAGACAATGTCTCCCGGCTCAATATCATCTTCTGCCAGATAGTCAAATTCCCTGTCCACAAATTTTGATTTATGACGGACAATAAGACTTGCTATTTTTGCCATTACTCCTCCTTCAAAAATAAAACAAAAGCACGCATTTGTCAGATGTGCTTTTGCCTTTGTTGCTTTCAAAGTATTTTAACAATTCGGTCGAAGACTGCTCTGGCTACCTCTGATTTTTTCATAATCGGTAGATGGTCAGCATTGCCTTCTTTGTCTATCAAGGTGACTATATTTGTATCGGTGCCAAAACCGGCACCCTCTTTTTTTACATCATTTGCAACTATAAAGTCAAGGTTTTTTCTTTCAATTTTAGACTTGGCATTTGCTATGAGGTCATTGGTTTCCGCAGCAAAGCCAATCAAAATTTGCTTGCTTTTTTTTGTCTGGCCCAGCTCAAGGAGGATATCGTGGGTCCTGTCAAGCTCTATGCTCATATCACCCGGCTGCTTTTTTATTTTACTGTCTGATTTGTTTTTTGGAGTATAGTCAGCTACTGCAGCAGATTTTATTATTATGTCGCAGTCCTTTGAAAGAGCCATTACTTCTTCGTACATATCTTGAGCAGACTCGGCACTAACAAGCTTTACACCGTAAGGTGGCTTGATGTTTACTCTTCCGCTTACAAGTACTACCTCTGCCCCTCTCCTGGCAGCTTCCTTAGCCATTTCATATCCCATCCTGCCTGTTGAGCGGTTTGTAATAAACCTTACTGGGTCTATTGCTTCTCTTGTAGGTCCAGCTGTTACAAGTATTTTTTTGCCAGCAAGATCATCGTTTTTGCTTAGGTGGTACATTACTACGTCAACAATATTCTCAGGCTCCTCCATCTTG
>JBDHVO010000063.1:0-6525 GCA_039809675.1 Proteocatella sp. | reverse complement strand
AGGCTTTGACAAAAAACTACATCTCCCTTGCCTACTCCTGCTGCTTTTAGGGCCATATGTATAGCTGCTGTACCTGATGTTAGGGCGGCTCCATATCCTGCTCCTGTATAAGCTGCCAGTTCCCTCTCAAATTCATTTACATTTGTTCCCAAAGGGGCTATCCAGTTAGTGTCAAAAGCTTCTTTTATATAGGCCATTTCATAACCCTCTTGACTCATATGGGGTGATGAAAGCCATATTTTTTCTGCCATATTCTTATCCTTTCTGTCCATTTGTCCTTATTAATTTTCTGCGAAAAATCTCTCTATCTTATCTTCCTTGTATCCTATTTCTCTCAGTTTTTCTTTTATGTCATCTTCAAAGCTATATGAAGTTATTACAACTGCGTCATGATTGTAGGCTTGAATTTCTTCTCTTAATATTATCTTGTAGCCTAGGAGGTTTTTGCCTTGCAGGGCCTTTTTGTCGTCTATTAGGGCCACTACTTCCAGCTTGCCTTCTTGTCTTGCTTTTATTACTCCCAGGATGGTTTCGGCTACTTGACCCGCTCCATAAAAAAGAACCTTTTTGTATCCTTTTGCTTCTAGCTTTACTAGGAAGCTGTCTATATTCTGCTCTGCCAGCCTATAGAGGGTCAAAAGCTCGTGAAAATATCTAATGGACAGATAATTTTTTCGCTTTATGCCTTCAGGTGTAATATGATAATTGACAGTTTTGGCTGATTTATAGTCCCTGGTCATATGATTTTTTTCTTCCAAATTATCTATGTAGAGATTTACCATAGAAGGTGCTCCATCTATTACTGCTGCTATCTCTTTTTGGGTGGTAGCTGGATTTTTTTCTATATGCTGAAGGAGCAGGAGCTCTTTTAGCTCTGTTGTAGGATTAAAGAATTTCATTTTTTCTTCCAAGTTATTTCCCCCATTTATATGCTCTTGTATAGCTTGTATATCTACTTATTATTGTTTTCAAAGAATTCGTTCATTCGTAGTTCGAACTATTATAGTATAGCAAAAAGGACTAGGAAAGTAAAGGATATTTGGGCCTAAAAATAGCGTAGCAGTCTAAAGACTACTACGCTAGAAAGCTTAATTAATTGCAAGGCTCCCCTTTAAGAAGACCAGTTTTTATTATGCCTACTTATACTGATTCCATCTGGTTTTTATATCGTCCTTGCTGTTTTTCCACCATTCCTTGGCAAAGACATAGAAAACTCCTATCATAAGGCCAAGGATTAGGCCTATGGCTATATTTAGCTTTATGTTTGGCGATGTCTGGGCTATGGATACCAGCTCATTGTTATACTTTAATATTCCCGAATGGTAGGTGTTATTCTGTGTATCTTTTAAGGCCTGGGTTTCTTCTGCTATTATAGATAGTTTTTTCTTTGCTACTTCAATAGTTGTATTTAGCTCTTGGGTGATCTTCACCTGGTCAAGTACGTAGCCTTGGGCCTTTATCCAGTTGGGATTGATTTCATTTGTCCCGTCCAAGAATTTTGTCTGGTCATCTGCCATGGTCTGAGCCTTGGCCAAAAGCTCCTCGCTGATTTCGAAGTCTTTTCCCTTGGTCATTATTTCGGTTTCGTACTATCTTTTATAGTATTCTAAGTATTCTCCCTGTATCTTGTCGTCTAGGTAGCTTTCGTATTCGCCTGTCAGGTTTTTTGCAAGTTCTTCCAGCTTTTCAGGGTCAGTTCCACTTATTTTCATAATTAATTCTTTTGGTTTGTTCAGGTCTTGGGTATTTACAACAGCAGATTTCAAATCTACATAGCCTGTTTTTTCCTCGATATTCTTATAAAGCTCATCTGCGTGTATGAGGTTTGCCACGTCTTGATTTGTTGTTAGGCCAGTTTCATACTCTCCGTATTCAGTGGCAACACGTCCAGGCATATCAAGGTCAAATTTAAGCTCTGCCTGATACTGGGGCTTAATTATAAAGGCTGTCAAAGCAAAGGATACAACTGCTACGCCAATTGTCAGCACCGCTAATATTTTTTTATTTTTTAAGATAAGGTGTATTAGCTCAAAAAGGTCTATTTCGTCTTCATAGTAGTCATTGCCTTGTTTATTTGTTTCCATTAAGATTTTTCTCCTTTGATTCTTTGTTTTGTCTATAAAGCTTGCTCTTGTAGTTTGTTTTTTGCCTGCATAATTTATGATGGTCGCTGTTCATCAGGTCTATAAGTTACTACAAGGCCTTTGAGCCAGGCTTTTGCTGCTACTGGGCCTGCAAAGTCACTTTGATTATCAGCTCTATCAAATCTGATATTTGCATCATATCCATCTATCTTTGTAAAAATATCCTTGGGGTCTACGCTTAGGGCCTGGCCTATGAATATCTTTTCGCTCTTGGTAGTCTTTAGGCCTTCTTCGTCCATTAGGAGCTCTTCAAAGAGTTTTTCGCCTGGCCTTAGGCCTGTAAAGACTATATCAATATCTTTACCCAGCTCAAGCCCCGCCAGCTTTATAAGATTTTTGGCCAGATCTATGATTTTGACAGGGTCTCCCATATCTAGGACAAAGACTTCTCCTCCCTGGGCCAGACCTCCTGCGTTTAGTACCAGGGATACGGCCTCTGGTATGGTCATAAAGTACCTTATAATGTCGGGATGGGTAACTGTGACTGGGCCTCCATTTTCGATTTGTTTTTTGAAGAGGGGGATTACTGACCCATTACTGCCTAATACATTACCAAACCTTACAGCTGCAAAGACTGTCCCTTTTGAAATCTGGTTCATGGACTGGACTACCAGCTCACAGGCTCTTTTTGTGGCTCCCATAACATTGGTCGGGTTTACCGCCTTGTCTGTAGATATGAGGATCATTTTTTGAACCCCATATTCGTTGGCTATTTTTGCTATATTCAAGGTGCCAAATATATTGTTTTTTATGGCGCTTTCCGGATTATGCTCCATTAGGGGTACGTGCTTGTGGGCTGCTGCGTGAAAGACTATGTCTATCGGTGTATTTGCCTCTTTTTCCCTTGCAAAAAGCTCTGATATAGGATGAGGGTTTTTTACATCAAGAATCTCAACCTGGGGGGTAAACCTGTAGTCCCTTATAAGTTCCTGCTGGATATCATAGGCGCAGTTTTCGTAGCTGTCTAAGATAATCAGCTTTTTAGCCTTGTATTTTACAGCTTGGCGGCAAAGCTCTGATCCTATAGAGCCTCCCCCACCTGTAACCAGGATATTCTTGCCTGCTATATAGGATGATATGTCTCCATCATCCACCCTTATAGGCTCCCTGCCCAAAAGGTCTTCTACGTCTATCTTACGGAGCTTATTCAAAAGGGCATCGCTACCCTCATACCTGTTTTCTGCCCCCTTATCTGTAGACAGGGTCACTGCCATGGCTGGCAGGATCTTTACTTCTGCACTGGCCTCGCTACAAAGCTCAACCACTCTTTTTTTCCGTTCTCCTGTTACGGCAGGCATGGCTATTATGATCTCATCTATATTGCGGCTATCGGACAGGTCCTTTATATTGTCTATAGGGCCGTAAATAGGAAGTGTGTAGAGTCTTCTGCCTATCTTATCTCTATTGTCATCGGCGAAGAAGATAACATCGTAGCGAATATGGGGGTTTTGCCTTATCTCTTTATAAAGGAGGGCCCCAGATTCACCTGCCCCTACTATGGCAAGGCGTTTGCGCCTATGGCTTGGTTTTTTATTACCTACTTTTTCTAGAATCTCTTGATTATTGTCTCCACTTGCCAGATCTTCGCCATCTCTCTCTGATACTTTGCCCAGTCTTTGCCCTTCCATAAGGGTCTTCTTTTGCCAGGCCACCTTATAGACTAGGCGGCTGGCTATTATGAGAAAGGCTATGACAAAGGGGGAGAGAAGCTGGATTCTGAGAGGTACATGGTATCTTATGATGCCGGCTACTATTATAAAGGCTCCCCCTCCCAAAAGGGAGTAGAAGAAGCAGAGCTGAAATTCTCCGGCATCTGCATACCGCCACATCTGCTTGTAGATTCCCCCTAGGGCGTATGAGGCAAGATAGAGGACCATCACAATTAAAAAGGTATACCTAAATATCTGAAAAGAGTCTGTCCATAAATATCTGGGCAGGATGGCAGCATAGGTTAGGAAGTAAGCTCCTACTATTATCATGGCATCTATGAGCATAAGGATGCTGCTGCGATTTAAGGTGTTTTTTGACATGCTTGCTCCTGTTGGTAGTTAGTTGCTAGTTGTTAGATTTATTTTGTAGCTGGTTTTTCTTTTTCATTGCCCGTCTCCATCATGGCTATGCCTATGCCAAGAAGGGACCAAAATATAGGGGCTATGGATACAACAGAATCATTAAAGATTCCTGCTATTAGGTAGCCTACAACTGCACAAATTATTCCAATTTTAAAGATCCTATCAGGATCAGACTGCTTCCACCTATACAGCTCCCTTGCAGAGCTGAAGATATAGATAACAAATACTGCCAAAAGGGATATTAGGGCTAGGACACCGTTGTTGATCCCCCACTGGAGGTACATATTGTGGGGTTTGTCGGTTATCATCTGGCTATTGTTGTAAACATAAGTTTTTGCCCAGTAGTCATGCTGAGGGAAGGCTAGGATATAATTGTCAGGTCCATAACCCTTTATAAGGGTATTCTTTAAAATAGGAATTGATCTAGACCAAATATAAGCCCTTCCTGATCCTAACTTCTCCTTGCCTTCAAAACCCCAGTGGGGAGCGTGGACTAAATCTATACGGTTAAACCTATCATCGACAAAAAATATTCCTTCTTTGAAATTATTTTCCAAAAGTATAAAATTAGAGCCTATATAGGATAGCTGTATGCCTTCTAATTCGTCAGAATCACCCTCTGCATATTTATAGGATATATTTTGAAAAGGCTCAGCTAGAGTATAGCTGTTTGTTTCAGGACTTAAGGTAGCCAAGATAGGATTCGAATTTTCATCAGAGAATCCTATGCTGCCATTCCCCCTAGCATGAAGCTTGAGTACCCCATCTACTGTATGGATTTTCATATCATAACCGTCAATCTCAAAGCTATACATGGCTAATCCGTAATTTGAGTCATATTCACTTTCTTTTTTGTTTATGGTAAAAAAAGCTCTGGCATCATCTCCCAGGTTTCTAATTAGCCATTTATTTCCCTCCGACAAGGAAAAAAAGCCTGCCAAAAGAAGGACAAAAATACCTATTGTTATTGCAAGAGTCTTCTTTTTATTCCTCTTTAGTAGCCCAATATTCACTATTACAAACAGGATAAAAGCAGCAGCTAGACCCACAAGTCCTGCCTGTGAACGGCTTGAAAACAATATTATTATAGTTATTATGCTCAATAGGGCAGCCAGAGTTTTTATGGTTTTATTGTTTTTTTTGTCACACACCATTGCAATTAGCAGGGGTAATACCAAGGCAACATAGCTTCCCACATAGTTTGAATTTCCAAATGTGATTGACATCATTTGGCTAGGGTCATTTAGTCCTTGTGCAACCTTTACATTTGCATTGCTAAAGATATTAATAAAAGAGTTTAGGGGTTCTTTGAACAACAAATTATTCCCTTGCATCTGAGATATTCCCAAAATTGATATTATTGCAGATAGAAAGAGAATTGCCTTGTTTATGTGGGCTTTAAGATCAGTATTTTTTAAAAATACTAGAATATAAATTGTAATTAAAAAATAAGTCAGCTGTACCCACAATCCCTCATACCTGTCCGGTGCACCCCAAAGGGCTAAGTCCTTGCTGAGGGCAAAAATACTACTAAACGCGGTTAGGAGCATAGTAAAAAGTAAAAGACTTATAATTATTTTTGACATTTTATCCCTAGGCAAATATTCTCTTTTAAGGTTAAAGAACGCTACTGCAATCATGAAGATCAAAATCCCTATCACTGCAAGGGCCGAATGATGATCATAGAAAGATACGTATTCACTTGTAACCCAATATTTGGCAGTCGCAGGATCAATCCTGTCTAAGTAAGGACCCACAAGAAGTGGCACAAGGGCAAGGGCGAGGATAATTGGCATCATGTAGATTAAAGTTGCTGTTCCCTCCCTTTTTGCTACCTTGTGTATTTGTTCCTTTGATTTTATTGAAGTCTTCTTTTTTTCCGACATATTCTATCCTTTTTGTTATCATTATTTGTTTAGCTCATAAAAAAGAGTAAGTGACCTCTCATTTGGATTATTATTTGAGCTATAGTAAAGTGTTACACTAGCCTTACTTCCTGCAGAAAAAGCATCCTTGAAGTAGAGCTCTCCATCGTAGGTGGAATTTCCAAGACTTTCTCCAATTGGAGCAATTGTTGATAGTAATTGAGGGGAATAAGTGTCAACATTGTAGTTCTCAGTGCCAATTAACAATGAGGTCTTTCCCGGTTTAAAGTAAAAGGACATGTCCTTATTACTATTAGAAACCGTTACATCTAGCTTTAGATCATCAGAGTTAATCCTTTGAGCTTGTCTTAGGGTTATTTTGAAGCCATCACCGTCTTCCACTATAGCAGGTAGCTTTTTGTACAGATTTTTGTCATCTATGCT
>JBDHVO010000062.1:0-6560 GCA_039809675.1 Proteocatella sp. | reverse complement strand
CACAGGATACGTAGATATGAGGTATGATGCATACCCGGTTTACAGGAGTAAGAAATAAGTGAGAAAAAAATATAACGTAACAAAAATGGTAATCGTTTCCTTGAGCTTCATTATAGGCTTAGGCTTATCTGTGCAGTTAAATAATAGCGAATATGCTGGGACAGGCCATTCAATATCTGAAACCGCAGCCCATTTGCAGGGAGAGCTTACTAGCCTTAGGGACAGACGGGCAACTGTTGAAGCAAATATCAAAGAAGTTGAAGACAAAATTAAAGCCCTTAAGAACAGCCAGTCAGAGTCAGATGAAGTGTATCAGAATCTTTTGCTTGAAATAGACCAGTATGAGCTCATGGCCGGACTTACAAAGGCTAAGGGGCCAGGGATAATTGTTGATTTTTTGACGCCAGACCAGGACCAGCAGAAGCTGCTTGCAATTAATTACGATTTGTTAATTTCGGTGATTAATAAGCTCAATGCAGCAGGAGCGGAAGGGATTTCGATTAATGAAGAAAGAGTGATAGTATTTACAGACTTAAGGTACGACCAGGGCAACCTGTATGTAAACAATAACCCAGTAGGGACAAGTATACAAATCAAAGCAATAGGTGACCCTGATACTCTGGAAGCAACTTTAAATATGAAATATGGAATCTTGTGGGAAATTAAAAATAATTTTAACATAAAATCCAAGGTTGAAAAAAACGAGCTCGTTGAACTGCCAAAATATACTCAGGATATTGACTTTAAATATACAGAGATTCAGGATTAAGCCCTATGACAAATATTAAAATGAAAATAGTGCATAGAATGAAAAACACAGTCTTTATTGTATTTTTTATAGTTGGCTTTATAACTATGCTACAGTTAAAATCTGATAAGGACAATAATTTGTTTTTTAATAGAGAGAGTCTTAGAGAGCTGGAACTCCAGCTTTTGCTGGAGGACAATGAAATAGAGAGGCTTGACGAATACTTAGAAAGACGCACAAGAGAGCTAGAGGAGCTTAATTCATCAGAAAGTAATCAGAATGTATTTGAGCTTTTAAGCAGACAAAGAAGATATTCAAAGGCCCTCAATGGTCTTACAGGCTTTAGAGGCCAGGGTGTTATGATACAGATTCAAGATTCGGATTTTGAAATTCTTCCAAGTCAGAATCCAAATGATTTTGTTGTTCATGACCAAGATATTCTCAACATATTAAATGACCTTAAAATTGCTGAATCAGAAGCTATATCCATAAACAATCAGGTTCTAATGTCAGATTCTACTATAAAGTGCTCTGGAGCCACAATCACTATAAATGGGAAAACCTATGGCCAGCCTTTTGTGATAAGAGCTATAGGTAACCCCAAGCAGCTCGAGGCTGCCATAAGGTCAAAGGATTCATATTCTTTTATGATATCCTCCCTTTACGGCATAAGAATAAAAGTTGAAGCACAAGAAAACATAGAAATACCCAGCTACAGGGCAAATAAGAAAAATCAATATCTAAGGGAGGTTGAACAATGATCTGGGCAATATTGGGACTAATTCTAGGAATACTTGCAGGGAACTTTTTACCTTTTAGTTACCCGTCTAGCTATTCCTTATATATATCAATAGCAATGCTGGCAGCCTTTGACTCCCTTCTTGGAGCAATTAGGGCAGGCATGGAGAATAAGTATGACAACCTACTCTTTGTAACCGGATTTTTTTCAAATGCTCTACTAGCTGGTTTGCTTTCATACTTTGGGGACAGACTGGGAATCCCCTTTTATTATGCCCCTATCATAGTCTTTGGCGGCCGACTTTTTCAGAATCTTGCAATTATACGCAGATTACTTCTTAGATAAATGGGAATTTTATGAAAATTTTGCGTTAAAATAGCCAAATCGTTAAAAAGTATTGACATTACCCTATGTTATTGTATAAACTTATAGAATAATAGGAGCGATAAATTACATAATATACAGTGGTGGAGGGATAGGATGTTTGGATTAGACGTTAATAATGAGATTAGCCCTGAGGTAATTAAAGTTATAGGTGTTGGCGGTGGCGGCGGGAATGCTGTAAACAGAATGATAAGCTCTGGATCAGGAGGAGTAGAGTACATTGTAATGAATACTGACGCCCAGGCTCTCAGACAGTCAGAGGCTCCAATAAAGCTTCAGCTTGGTGAAAAAACAACACGAGGACGAGGTGCTGGTGCTGACCCTGCAATAGGTGCAAAATCAGCTGAAGAGAGTGAGTCTGATATAACAGCCCTTATCGAAGGCTCTGATATGGTATTTATTACAGCTGGAATGGGCGGAGGAACAGGAACTGGAGCAGCTCCTGTTGTGGCAAAAATATCAAAAAGCTTAGGAATACTTACAGTTGCAGTTGTCACACGACCATTTACTCTTGAAGGTAATTCAAAAGTAAAAAAAGCAGAGCTTGGAATTGAACAGCTCAAGAAATATGTCGATACCCTGATTGTAATCCCAAATGACAGGATATTCGATATATCAGAAAAAGGGACAACCTTGACTCAGGCATTTGAAACTGCTAATACCATACTTAAAAATGGAGTTAACGGAATAACTGATATAGTAGAAACCCCAGGAATCATCAATGTTGACTTTGCAGATATCAGAACCACTATGGCTGACAAGGGTGTAGGACACATGGGTATTGGTATGGCTTCAGGTGAGGGAAGGGCATTAAAGGCTGCGCAAGAAGCTATACATAGCCCTCTGCTTGAAACAACAGTTGAAGGGGCTTCAAGGGTTCTGGTTTCCATATCTGCATCAAAAGAGAGCTTTACCTTAGAAGAATATAGATGCATACTTGAGTATGTGCAGGATAATGTTAATTTCGAGGATGCAGAAATAATAGCTGGAACAGCTGAAGTGCCTGACCTTGGAGATGAAATACGTGTAGCAGTTATTGCAACAGGCTTTGTAGAGGGTGAAGAGCTGCAAAAATCAAAGACTGCTAAAAATAAAAAAGAACAAACAGAAGAAATTCATACTGAAAATGAAGATAATAGCAGTAGCGAAGGAGATAATCAAAGCTACATAACTGAACCAAACTTTGTAATACCAGACTGGGTGCAAAACCAAAGAAAAAAGAAATAGTATTTTACGACAAAAAAGAGAATTATTTATAATTCTCTTTTTTTGAAAATATACAAGAAAGGGTAAAGATGAAATGCAAGTATTGTGGCTCAATGGAGTCAAAAGTCATAGATTCAAGACAAGCAGAGGAAGGCAATTCTATAAGAAGACGCAGGGAATGTGAAAACTGCAGCAAAAGATTCACTACTTATGAGCGGATCGAAGAGATAAATCTAATGGTAGTCAAGAAAGACAAGTCAAGAGAGGTATTTGATAGAGAAAAGATTCTTAGAGGCATAATAATATCCTGCGAAAAAAGAAACATAACTCTTGATCAGATGGAGAAGGTTGTAGATTCTATAGAAAAAGAGCTATCAAACTCCATGAGACGGGAAATAAGCAGCACTGAAATTGGAGAAATGGTTATGAAAAGGCTTAAAAACCTTGATGAAGTCAGTTATATCCGATTTGCTTCTGTTTACAAGGAATTTAAAGACATTGATAGCTTTATGGCAGAAATCAAAAGCATAAAATCTGAAAACTAATCGGCAATACATGTTTTTTTGAAGGGAGTTGACATGGAATCCATAAATAAAACTACCACAGTTGAAGCGCTTAAAACAAGGAGCTCGGAAAAATTATTTTTTAAGTACCTTGCCGAAAAACTGACTGGGAAATGCATTTTGAAAATTACCCCAGCTTCAGGCCTAAGCTTTGACCTTTTATATATTGACGAAAAGAATGCAGCTTTGTTTAAATTCATGGACACAAACGAAGATACATTTGACATAATTGGAGAGGAAATCTTGGAGGTTATTCAGGAAGAAAAACAGGCCGTAGATGAATTTTTGCTTGCTAAGATTGGATATACCATAAACTATTATTTTGTAATGCCCTTTGTGTCACTGGGTGGAAGCATCCAAAACAAGCCCTTTCTTCTTGATAAGGAAGGATTTGAAGACCTTATTAATGGGGATATGAGTCTGACATCCTTGCTTAGTAATACGAATAATGAAAACGAGTTAATATTTAATCTGGCTAATGAATATTTTGTTTACAATCCAACTGTCAATTATGGTGACGTTTATTTGGATAAAACCTATAAAGGGAACCGGATCAGAGCAATTTTAATGGAGGATGAACAAATTGAAAAAATAAACCATATTAATTATGGCAGCACCTGTATAGAAGGAGCTACTGGAACAGGGAAATCAGCTGTTTTGCTTTCAACAGCAATAAAGCTTTCAAGAATTTTCACAAATGAACAGTTCGTATATATTACATTTGACAAACAAAGCAATAACGAAATAAGAGGGATTTTATCCAGCTTTTATCCAGACGTTAAAAATTTAAGAGTTATAAATTTTCATCAATTTGTTTTGAAGCTTGGAGCCAAGCATAATTTGAGGCTAAACAAAAATAGCAGACAAAATTTCAATGTAGAGTTTAAGAAAGTTTTTCTTAAAACAGCGGCTATTTACAAGGGGAAGTATTACTACAAAGGAATTTTTGTCGATGAAGCAGAAAATTTTGACCAAGAAGAAATTAACTTTTTGAAATCCATAATCCAGAAAAACAAATCTTTTTTTGTTTTGTCGTCAGACAGGCCAAAAAAAATGACACAAACTGACGAGAGCAGTGAGAAAGCATGCTTTGAGTGCAACCACCATATCCGCCTAAGCAGCAATTACAGAGCGTCTATTGCAGTGGGATACTTTAACAGGAATTTTCAAAACGATATAAATACATTTTCTCTACTCGAGCTTGATCAAATCAAAGACTATTTCTTACCCTTTGATATTAAAAGAAAATCTCAAGGCAAGGTAAGCATCATTGAATACGATGATAAAGCGGATGCATCTGAAATAATAACAGGCATAATACAGGCCTACCTAGATACTGGTTATAGAGAATCTGACCTTGCAATAATTTATCCTTACAACGTTAAGCAGCAAAGAGACAACAAAAAAATTGATTCAAAAAGCATGCTTAAGGATGCCCTTAATTATGATGAAATCCCGGTCAATTTCGCTGATGATAATAGTAGTAGCCTTCATATGACACATGGAGTAACCCTGTCTAATATTTATAACTTTACAAATATTGAAAAAAAAGTAGTAATATTATGCCAGCTTGAGACCCTTTATGATGTGTCCGAAATAAATGCAAAGAAGGAAATTCAAAAAATATTGAATATCCTCTATACCATAACCGGAAGGGCAAGTGAAGATCTCCATGTTCTTATCAAAAAGGACCCCGCCAGGCCCGGAATATTTGATCTTTTGAGTCAGAAATAAGAGGGAGAAATGGTAAATTATGGTTTAAACTATATTTTTGATGAAAATTTTGCAAGAAGATACAGGTGTTTTCCCATGGGATTTGAAAACGAGACCCTGGTTGTTGCATTTTCAAGTACCAGTGAGTCAAAAGAAGCCATTGGGCATATAAAAGAAAAAAATCAGATACCCTCCTTAAAACAGGAGCTACACTCAGATTTAGATATTGAAAGATTAATAAACACGTACTATACTATAGAGCTTAAAAATAAAGAAATTTACAAAAGGATAAGAACATATCTTGCAGAAGGCAAAATCGAGGACCTATTTAACTATATTTTGCAGTGTGCAGGTGAGTTTAACGCCAGTGATATTCATATACTAAAAGAGGACGAGTATTGTTTTATCCGGTTTAGAATAAACGGCAAAATTAAGACCTTTAGTATTATCGAAGACCGCTACGGCGAGGTTCTTGGCAGAGTCATAAAAGTAAAGGGAAATAGTGATATATCCAAAACAAGAGAAGCTCTCGACACACGAATGACAGTAATGGTGGGCGGTGAAGGCATTGATATAAGGGTTGCAATAGTTTGTACTGCATCTGGCGAAAAAATCTCTTTGCGCCTGTTGAACAGCAAAAATGTGCCCCAAACTCTTGAAGAGCTTGGAATAGATGTAAAAGATGTAAAGATAATCCGTAGGGCACTTGGGAAATCTTCTGGGACTATTCTGGTGACTGGGCCAACAGGGAGTGGAAAATCAACCACCCTTAGATGCTTTATAAATGAGGTGAATGACGGAACTAAGCATATAATTACTGTTGAGGATCCAGTAGAGTACAAGATAGCTGGTGTTACCCAGATGCAGGTTGACGAAAAAAACGGTAATGGATTTTCAAGTGCAGTAAAATCAATTTTAAGACAAGATCCTGATATAATTTATATAGGAGAAATAAGGGATGAAATTAGTGCAGGAGTAGCAACAAAGGCCAGCATAACAGGGCATATGGTTTTTTCGAGCCTGCATACAAAAACAGCCAATGACACAATCAATAGGCTGGAAAATTTAGGCATTGATAAAAATCTAATCCACAGCTCCCTTCTTCTTATCATAAATCAGAGACTTATTGCTGAGCAGTGCTCTGAATGCTTGTAAGAAAGTATATATAAGGATGATGATTTTCAAGAGCTTGAGCTTAAAAGAGGGG
>JBDHVO010000061.1:0-6580 GCA_039809675.1 Proteocatella sp. | reverse complement strand
TTTTTTTTACAATAAAATATAAAAATAATTAAAAATATAATTTATATCAGTATAAAAGGGGTAAATATAGCATAGCGGTTCATATTTAAAATAAAGATTATTATTTTTAAGTCTGTATTTCAGAAATTAATAATTATTATTTACTAATTAATGGTGTGGCAGATATTGAAATTGTTCAAATTATAAAATATAATATAATAAAAAAATATCGTTTTCAGAATATTTGTATGTATATAATCAGAAAAAATTATATAAAAAATATTTACAACAAAGGGGGAAGCTATGAATGAGTACATTTGCGTAGTAAAGAGCAGCAATGGGGACATTCTCAAAAATCACCGAGTAAGGGCGGAAAATGAATCCTCACTAATGATGGAGCTGAAAAATGACAAGCTCTATTTAGTCAGCTACAAGCTAAAGGAAGTAAGAAAAGACATTGTAGGGGGAGACAAAATAAGACTGTCCACAAAGGACCTGGCCATATTTTGCAGGCAATTATCATCCATGCTGCTGGCAGGAGTAACCCTTATAAAGGCCCTGAACATCCTTTATATGCAGGTTGAAAAAAAGAATATGAAAAGGTCCATAAAACTGCTGTATGAAGCTGTACAAAAAGGAGACCAGTTTTCAGAGGGGCTAAAAAAACAAAAGGGCGTCTTTCCTGAAATGATGGTAAGCATGATAGAAGCCGGTGAGGCCAGTGGAAAGCTGGACCATGTAATGGAAAAATTAGCCGATCAGTTTGAAAAGGACGTAAAGCTAAAGACAAAGATCAAGTCAGCCATGACCTACCCTATTATCCTTGTCCTTTTGTCCATAGGAGTTGTACTTATCCTGGTTATGAAGGTCCTGCCTATATTTATGACTTTGCTGACGGAAAATGAAGCCGAGCTACCAGCTCCTACCAAGGTTCTTGTGGCTTTTTCAGATTTTTTGACCTCCTACTGGTATCTGATGATAGTGGGCGTGGGAATTTTTGCCATCCTTATAAAGGGCTATCTTTCATCGGAAGCGGGTATGCGTCAATGGCATAAGTTAAAGCTAAGTCTCCCTTTGATAGGAAAATTAAATGAAAAAATCATAGCTGTAAGATTTACCAGAACTCTTTCAACCATGCTTTCCAGCGGAATGTCCATGATGCAGGCTCTTGAAATAGTAACAAAGGTTGTAAACAATAGGATTGTAATGGACCAGCTCAGGGTTACCAAGGAAGAGATAAGAAGTGGTATGAGTCTGTCTGAATCCCTCAAAAGGGTCTCAGCCATGCCCCCTATGGTCTACTCCATGATAGGTATAGGAGAGGAAGCAGGAACTATAGAAGAAATGATGAATAAATCTGCAGAATACTATGATGATGAAGTAGAAAATGCTATCCAAAAGCTAATCAGCATGATGGAGCCTATGATGATAATTATTATGGGATCAGTAGTAGGCTATATAGTTATAGCCATGATGCTACCTTTATTTGACCTCTACAATGCCATGGGTGGCTAAATTAATTTTAAATAATTTTAAATTATAAAAAACAAAAATAAAGGGGGTAATATTTTGAAGAAAATAGTATCAATTGATATCGGCAGCAAGAATCTGCATGTGGCAGAGGGAGGCTATGAAAAGGGAAAGCTTGTGGTAAACAGGACTGAGAGTTATGGGATTCATGAGGGAAGCCTGGCAAATGAAAGGGTGGCAAGTCAAGCTGACCTAAGGGAAGCCATACAGTTTGTTCTGAAGCTCTGTAATTATAATGACAAAAATGCGGTAGTAACAATGAATGCCGCAGAGCACGCTATTATTAAAGAGCTGGATTTTCCAAAGGCAAAGAAAAAAGAGCTTGATAGTATGGTCAGAAATGAGATGTTCCAGGTACACAATATAATGGCAACGGATATAATCCAGTACAAAAAAATACTCTCGCCGGCAGACTCTGACAGCAACCTGGACAGGTATAGGGTGGCCAGTATATCTGAAGACTTTGTGAGCTCCTACTATGATGCCCTAAGAAAGGCCGGACTTAAACCCTTGTCCATGGACTTGAATATAAATGCCATAGACAAGCTCTTTGAATGGACAGACAGCTTCAATGGACAAGAAATTGAAAAGGATGAAGCTACCCTCCTTATAGACTTTGGACACAGTGTTACATCTGTCTATATTGGTTCTAAGGGGCAAGCCATCTTTTACAGACACATAGGTATGGGGTCAGGTGAAATTGACAAGATACTGGCAGGTGATTTGCTTATTTCACCCGAAGAAATAAAAGGACTAAAGGCAGACAAGTATTTTTTTGATCCCTCAATCATTAACAGTGATGAAGACCCCTATAGTGTACTCAGACCCTATTTCTACAGGCTGAGCGATGAAATTAGAAAGGTTCTTACCTTCTACAGGGGCAGGTACAGGAATATACCTGTAAACCGTGGCTATACGTTTGGAAATGGAAGTCAGCTGAATGGTTACAGTCAATTTTGGGACATTAACCTCAATATGCCCATTGAGCCCCTAACAAGTTTAAAAGGAAAAAATTCCGGAGAAATAAGTGTTAACCCTTCTCACATAAATGCCATAGCTGCATTGATTAGAAATTGATAAGGAGGACTTATGTCAGATTATAATTTTTTTGAACCTTATCAGCAGAGGGCGTCCCTAAGCCTCGATATCAAATCCCCGGCGCTTCTTGCTATCTTGTCCGTAATAGCTATAGCAGGAGTCAGCATAGGCCTTTTGGTAAGCAACAGGATAAGTGCCTCGGAGCTTGCTGAAGCAAAGACAAATCTAAGCACTATTGAAGCCAGTGCTGAATATATTGCAGCAAACGAAATACAAACTGCAATAGACGCTATGACACTCTACGATGAGAACGCAGCCCTAGCTCTTGGAAGAATAGAAAAAGGGGAAATACTAAGCACTGAATTTTTGACAAGCCTTAGCGCCAGTATGCCCGAGACATCCAAGCTCTTAAGGGCAAATATAACAAGAACCTATTCAGATTTTTCTTTTTATCTTCCAAGCCGGGGAGCAGCCGCTGAGCTTATTGATAGCCTTGACCAGTCAGGGCTTTTTGTCCACACCTTTTTATCTGAAATAGTCAAAGATGGACCCGGCTACAGGGCTGAAATAAACGTAGTTATGAAGGCAGGTGGAGAATAATGAATACCTTTACAAATATGAATAAGAGAGATAAAAATATGCTCCTGCTTCTTCTTGTAGTTATAGTCTTCTATGTGTCCTACACCTATATCATTACTCCGGCTATGGAAGCGTCTAACACCATGAAGGCAGAGCTTATTCAGGTGCAAAGCGACACGCAAAGAGCAGAGCAATTGGCCGCCAGCGAAATGGAGCTGAGGGAAAAATCAGTGCAGCTGAAGCAGGAGATTGAAGACAAGTACAACATATACCTAAAAAGCCTTAATCAGGCTCAGATACTGGCAAAGATGGATGCACGTATGCAGGATGTAAATTTTGATGTAGACCGGTATGTTCCGTCAGAGTCAATCGCCATGCAGGTACCCCTTGAGCAGGGAATGTATGAGGCCTTAAAATACCCTCTACTCAATATGGCAAAAGAAATAAACAAAAAGATAGCCGATGAAGCTTCTCAGGATGCTGGAGAAGTAATGGTCACTGAAGGCGAATTTGCTGATATGATTCCTGTGGCAGAAATAGCCATAAGCTTTAATGATGCCACTTATGGAAATATGTATGACTTTATAAAATCTGTAGAAGAGCTTGATAAAACAATCCATGTAAAAAGTATAGTAATTGAAGGTAACGGAGACAAGATAAGTGGAGATGTAAGCTTCAGCCTCATGGGACTGCCACCTATAAATGAGGAAAAGATGGTTGATTACCCACTAACACCTCTTATACCAAAAGGAAAAGCCAACCCTTTCGCATAGGAGAGAGCTTATAATAAAGGGGGAAGCATGAAAAAACTGCTAAAAAACAATAAGGGTATGGCCTTGTCCTTTGTGATGATGGTTCTTCTGGTGCTTTTTATAATGGCAAGCCTTGCAGCCTCCTTGGCCCAGAACAACACAAAGCAAGCAGGCGCCCAGGAAAATGGGCTTCAGGCCTACTATGCGGCAAGATCCGGGGCAGAAATGGCCTTTGAAGCCCTATGGAAGGAAAACTCGGGAACCACCCTTTTAAAACAGCTCAAGGGGGGGACAAAACTTTCAGAGCAGGACCTGACCCTGCCAGATGATGCAGGCAGGGCCAAGGTCAGCATGAGCTATGAGAAAAAAGATAATAACGAGACAATAGAAATAAAATCCATAGGTGAATACAAGGGGGCAAGCAGAAATGTAATACTGAAGGTTTACTTTGAAGTAGATAGTAAAGACACCTATAACAGCATCTTAAAAGAAATTGTCTGGTCAAGGTAATCCGTTTGGAAGGCAGGTGATATTATGAAAAATATGTGGAGTAAAAACAAAAACAAGGGCTTCACCCTTCTTGAAATAATAGTAGCAATAACAATTGCCTCCCTGGTAGCCACAATAGCCGGAAGCCTTGTAAACTTTTCTTTCAAGGCTGAGAAAAAGGTGGAGGCAGAATATGATCTTCAGGCAGATGTGCGCCTGGCCTCTGAGGTTATAAATAATGCCGTAAGAAACGCATCTGTGACCTTTCTTATAAATGGGAAAATACCAGCTGGCAAGGCAAGCAATTGGAACTATATAGGTCTTACAGGAGACGCAAGCCAGATTGTCCAATATACTTGGGACGAGCCTTCCAAAAAGCATCAGGAGAAAATCCTCCTTAAAGCAGAAGCAGATCGGACTTACAGCTTGGAATTCGAAAACAAAGCAAAATCAAAGCTGATCGACTTTACAGTAGGAGCCAAGCCCAATACAGGCAAAAGCTTTGAAGTAAAATCATCCTTGAACTCAATGAATTCTCTTGCTGTTGACTATATAAAGGATGAAAAAAACCCTTCTGCTGTAATTGCCTATCGCCTTGATGAAAGACCTAAGGCGGGCAAGGACACCAAAAGCAGCATAGCCATCTCCATGGTGCTTGATAACTCCGGGAGTATGGATAAGACTCTAAACAACAACAAGCCTGACAAAAAAAATCCATCAAGAAACTCCATAATGCAGAAAGAAGCCAACAAACTCATAGACGACTTTCCAGAGAATGTACATCTGCTAACATTCTCCTATGCAACCAATGCCAACTCTGCCACTGGCAGCAGTTTTATCCAGCTGACGACTGCAGCTAATAAAGATAAGGCAAAAGAAAAAATTCCAAAAAATCCTGTTGGAGGAACAAATACGGGGGATGCCCTAAGAAGGGCATATTTCAAGCTGCTTGGCTTTGAGGAAAAAGAGTCTCTCAGGTATATAATCCTCCTGACAGACGGAAACCCAACCTATCACTCATCAACCTCGAAAAATGACAAGAACAATAAAAAAAACTACAGACTTACCGACGGAGATGTAACTGAGGATGATATAGGAGGAGAAGGAAACAGTGATCCTTATTCTTACAGCCTAAACTACGCAAAAACCCTAGGAGCACTGATTTCAAGTAACAAAGCAATAAGCAAAACCTTTGTAATTGGGTTTTCTGCAGTCAAGTCAGATATAGACAAGGCCAAGGAGATTGCACTAAGTGCCAATAAAGCAGGAACAAAGGTGGAAGAGGTTTACTTTGAAGCAGGAAGTGAAGAAGAATTAGGGATTGCCTTTGACAGCATCAAGGAAGCAATGCTCACAGAATACTGGCATATTTACGGTCCTTACGGAAAACCTGCAGAATAGGGGGCATAATGTTAAAATCAAAAAAAGGCTTTACCCTGTCAGAGGTAATCATATCCATAGCCCTTATAGGAATACTTGCCGCTGGAATACTTCCGGCCTTTAGTGCCCAGTTGAAAATGACCATCAATGCCAGGAAGCTTACAACTGAGAGCTTTGAAGCCCAAGGGGCAATAGAGGAGGATATCCAGGCAAAAAAGGTACTGCTACTGCCCCATGGGGATTATAGCGGTGAATCGGATAAAAAGTCTTTAAGTATATTTGGACGTACAGTGAGCATGCACAGGGTTAGCAAAGAATATCCTATGAATGACAAAAAAAGCTTTAGCCTATACCTTTCGGAAAAATTAGCAGAGATGGAGTACAGGAATCCCCTGGTGGCCACCCTGGTGAGAGTTGATGAGGAAAGGACCGATACCAGCGTCATAAACGAGGATGTTGAAATGGTCAGTGTAAGGGCAGCTTCAAAACTAAAATCAGTCAAGGGTGTTTATGAAATTGCAGACTATAAATCAAGCCAGGATTTAAATATCTACCGCTGGTACCGCTCCAAAGAAGGAATATCAGACCCAAAGTATCCTGATGATTTTGAATTTGTTGATGCATGGAGGTACAAGAAAAGCATCAATAAGGATGAGCTTAAGGAATATGCAGTCAACAGGTATATAATCCTTGCCCTTATCCCTGTAGACAAAAGTGGTCTCCGTGGAGATGAAAAAACCAGCAAAAGAATCTATGTTCAGGGAGAAGAATGGCGCTCAGGCATCTTTGCTTGGGTTGACAAAAACCTTGATGGGGAATATAAGGATTTAAAT
>JBDHVO010000060.1:0-6641 GCA_039809675.1 Proteocatella sp. | reverse complement strand
TAGGTAGTATCCTTCTCTTTGAGGCTTTGTTTATGCTACCCTCCTTGTTTATTTCTCTTTATACAGGTCAATCTGACACCCTGGGTTTTGGATTTACTATTACAGTGACAGGTCTATTTGGCCTTATACTTACCAAAAGTAATAATGAAAGTGGTCAGATAACCCCCAAGGAAGGCCTGGGAGTTGTGACCTTTGGCTGGGTCATTGTATCCCTTCTTGGGGCCTTGCCCCTTTATATATCAGTTGAAGGGGTAACCTATATCGATGCTTTTTTTGAAACTGTGTCAGGCTTTACTACGACAGGGGCAACAGTTATCCCCGATGTGGAATCTCTGCCCCTTGGAGTGCTGTTTTGGAGATCATTTACCCACTGGATAGGGGGGATGGGAATCCTTGTTTTCACCCTTGCTCTTTTGCCAGCCCTTGGAATAGGCGGTTTTAAAATATTCAAGGCTGAAAGCCCGGGGCCTATTGCAGGAAAAATTGCCCCAAGATTAAAGAATACGGCAAAAATCCTCTATACAATTTACTTTATTATTACAATACTCCAGGTTATCCTGCTAAAAATAGGAGGGATGAGCCTCTTTGATTCCTTGGTATATACCTTTGGAACAGTTGGAACGGGCGGACTTGCAACAAAAAGTGCCAGCGTTGGGGCCTACGATAGTACCTATATCCACCTTGTTATAGGGACCTTCATGCTTTTATCGGGAGTCAACTTTGCTCTCTATTATGATTTATATAAAGGCAAGGCCAAAGCAGTATTTGAAGATGAAGAACTCAGGCTGTACGCAGCAATAGTTACTGTTTTTGTTATAGCAATCACCCTCAACCTCCTTGCAACATCCTACACAAGCCTGGGTTTTGCTCTTAGGGATGCTTATTTTCAGGTTGCATCGATTATAACTACAACTGGCTATTCAACAGCCGACTTTAATCTGTGGCACCCCTTTAGTAAGGCTATGCTTTTTCTTTTAATGCTGACGGGAGCAAGTGCAGGCTCTACTGCTGGAGGAATAAAGGTAGTGAGAATCCTTGTTGTCCTAAAGCTAATAAAACGAGAGGTCTTAAAGATCTTCCACCCAAGAGCTATAATACCAATCAAATTAAATGGCAAAGTCCTGCCCAACGAAACTGTTGCAGGAATCTATAGCTTCACAGGCCTGTATATGATTATATTCTTTGTTTCCACAGCCCTTGTATCTCTTGAAGGGGTTGATCTTGAATCAGCCATAACCTCGGTTGCGGCGACCTTGGGTAACATAGGCCCGGGGCTAAATTTTGTTGGCCCTGCCAGCACCTTTAACGGCTACAGCCAATATGCAAAGCTCTTTTTTTCATTATTAATGCTCCTTGGAAGGCTTGAGCTATTTACAATGGTTGCGCTTTTTGCTCCAAAAGACTGGAGGAGGGAAATATAGTAAGCTTTATGTAAGGCAAGGGAGGAGGGCCTATGGTCGGAAAAATCATACTGCTGGTTGTGCTTATTGCCATTAACGCTTTTTTTGTAGCAGCAGAATCCTTTGCTGGAGCAATGGTTGCTTTACTCATAAAACTCAGCCTTCCTTTTTCAGAAAATACTTTAAGGCTTATATCTGTTTCGGTAATTACAATTATTTTGTCATATTTTTCGCTGGTTTTTGGAGAGCTTGTCCCAAAACGCATGGCTATGAACAAATCTGAGGCTATAGCCTTTGCGGTGGTTAAGCCCCTGGTCTTTATGATGAAGGCAGCCAAACCCTTTGTTAAACTCCTGAATTCTTCAACCAATCTGGTAATTAGCTTGTTTGGGGTAGACCCTCATTCTATAAAGGAAGCATGGACAATATAACTGGTATACTCTCTGTAAAGGACTTGCTTGAGCTAATAAATGAAGGTAAGGGTCAGGAGTTTGACCTGCCATCTGATAAATATGCAACCCTAAATGGGATGCTGATAGCTTTGCATGGTAACATACCGCCAAGAGATAAAACAACTGAAATTGCTTTTGGCCACCTGAAATTTGATTTTGTAAAGGCAAACCGCAGAAGGATTGAAAGAGTAATAATTCATGTGGAAGCTAGTCCTGAAATTACAGGCAAGTAAATTTTGATTCAGCCTGGTGGTGCGACCTTGATAAATTTAAAAAGAGACTGTTTATTCTAACGGTCTCTTTTTAAAACTGCAACCCTAAGCCTCGTCATTGACCCAGGCATCAAGCTTTTCCATAGTTCTCTTGTAGGTGTCCTTGGATATTTGAGGAAGTCCACCCAAAATCTTCTCGGCCTCTTTAAAGCCCTGGTTAATAGCAGATCTCAGTGCTCCAGCCTTGGATTTGTCGCCTCCGGAAATAGCCTTGGCAAAATCCACAAGCCTGTCACTGACTGCCTCTACACCATAGGGTCCTTGGGGACCTATCATGGAAGCAGCTTCTGACCTTGTAGCTTCATCAACCTGGACAGATTCCTTTTTACTTAGCGTGGCAAGACTTTTGCCCTGCTTTTGCAGCATTTCCTCTACAAGTCTGATAAGCTGAGCATGGGCCTGCTCACTATCCTTTTTCAGGCTTTCAATTGTCTGGCTGTCATATACATGAGAGGCTTCTATAGTCTTAGAGGCTTCGCTTCTTTCATAGATAGCAGCCGGCCTTTCTTTTATTTTGGGGCTCTCCTCTTTAATCTTTTTGTGCCTGCTCCTGTCTGGCAGGTCTATGGGGTTTACTGGTTGCGCAGATGGTATCTTCATAGGCATTCCTCCTTTATACTGGTAATATACCCGCATTGAGTCTTTAATATCTATGGTAAAAATTATAAATACGGTGGTATAATACAAGAATAAGCTAAGGCAGGAAAACCTGCTGAAACAATAAAATCTGCTCAGAGCTTTTTGAGCTGTTGAAACCAGGGAGGGTATTGTGGAGATTGTAAATGTATCAAGACTTGTAAAATCTGAGGATCTAAACCACCATGGCACGCTATTTGCAGGGAGGGCTGCTGAATGGTTTGTCGAAGCATGCTTTATATGTGGGGCAAAGGTTACAAAAAAACCTGAAAATATAGTATGTATGAACATCCATGGAATGAGCTTTAGAACGCCCGGTAACAAGGGGGATATAATCAACCTTGAGACAAGAATTGCAAAAGCAGGCAGAAGCAGCTTTGTTGTATATGGTAAAATGACAAAAAATGATAGCAAAGAAATCCTTTCCGATGGCTTTATTACCTTTGTTTTTGTAGACAAGGATAATAAGGCAATCCCTCATAATATAGTATTGCAGGAGCCGGTAGGTGATGAGGAAATAGACATAAGAGACAGGGCAGGCAAATTGAGATAAGGGGCACAAGTGCATGTCTTAGGAGAAGTGAAAAGAGCTTATAGAAGAGGGAGGGACATGGATGAATAATATAAAAAATCTTGTTAGCAGAGAAAGAGTTGATCTTTTTGGCCTTGTTTCTTCCATTAAGGAGCGGACAAAAGCCAATGGAGGTCTTTATATAGACCTAAGATTAGAGGATATGACAGGCTCTGTAGATGGCAAAATCTGGGACAAGGCCCTGGCGGATTTTCCTGGTATAATAGTTGGAAGTCTGGTAAAGGTAAGGGCAAATGTCAATGAATGGAATGGAAAAAACCAGCTTAATATTCAGAATATAAGACTTGCTACAGAGGAGGATAATGTCAAAATAGATGATTTTATAAAGGGGCCTCCCCTTGCTATTGAAGCTATGATGAAGGATATACTTGCTATAGTAGGTAAATTTGAATCAAAAACCTTGAAAAGTATCTGTCTGGCTTTTTTTGAAAAAAATGAAGACCAGCTATCATATTTTCCGGCGGCGCAGATGGTCCACCATGCCATGAAGGGCGGCCTGCTCTACCATATTCATACCATGATGAAGCTGGCCCTTGTCATTAGTGAAAGATATCCCCATGTTAACAGGGAGCTTTTAATTTCTGGAACCCTCCTCCACGATATGGGCAAGCTCAAGGAGATGGCTTCTGACAAAAATGGCAAGGTTTCTGGCTATACAAAGGATGGCAGGCTTTTGGGCCACATAATCCAAGGCATTATTATGCTCCATGATACAGCAAAAGACCTAAGAGATAAGGGGCTTGAGCTCGATGAAGAAAGCATTGTTCTCCTTGAGCATATGATAGCCAGCCACCATTATGAGGAGGCCTGGGGAGCCCTGCAAAAGCCAGCTTTTTTGGAGGCGGAAATGCTCCACCACATTGACCTTATAGACTCAAAAATCAATATTTTTGAAAATATCCTGGATAATTTGGAGGAAGACTCCTTTAGTGACAGCCAGTGGTCCTTGGGAGGCAGAACAATATACAAACCATAACAATAGATAAACTCTAACAAAAAAGCATGACCAGGACAGCAAGGTCATGCTTTTTATTAGGGTTTTACATAAACTGAATCAGCATTATAAAGGGTGCAAGTAGAAAGGACAGGACACCGATAATTGCTATTGCCCTTACTATAGGCTTATGGTTTGATTTTTTGTTTTTTACAGTTGCCATTAGTTGTCTCCTTTAATCCCATCAATCATAAGGGATACTGCTTCAAAATAGCTGTTATTATCAGACTGGCTGTTTAGATAGGTATGGAGGATTATTGACTGGGCAAGACCAAATACAGCAGTTGTCATAGCTTCAGAATCACATTTTTTGATTTCATGATTTTTTTGCCCCTGGTCAATAACCTGGAAAAACATATCCTGGACACTAAGGTAGAGGAATCTGAACTTGCTTTCAAAGGCGGTACTATTTGACTTTAAAAACAAGAGAACCTTTGCAAGCTGAAAAAATCTTTCTGTGCTTGCTCCGTTTTCAAAAATAAATACGGACAGCATTTTTTTGAGTTTATCCGTTGAATGTATTTGCATGGACATAATTTCGTCCAGGGAAGAAACAAGCTCTGAAAAGAATGAGATAGAAAACTCGTAAAATATCTCTTCTTTATTTTTAAAGTATTGATAAATGGTGCTTCTGCCAACATTGCTTGCTTTTGCAATATCGCTTAATGTAGTGGCTTCATAACCTTTATCAAAGAAAACCTGGGCCGCGGCCTTGTGGATTTCGGCTTTCTTTTCTTCGACGTTGACTATTTTGGGCATATTTACTCCTTAATTATTCTTATCTGATAATAATATAATCAAACAGAGGAATTGTCAAACCATACCGCATTTTTCACACAATTAATTTTGATATTATGGTATAATCTTAAACGTGTTTACAAAAAATGCTTGACAATTTTTGTAAAAGTCAGGCTAAAGAGTATATAAAAGAGAAATAATTGAGAGGTAAATATGTCGAAAATGAAAACCAAGGAGATGCTCTTTGATCTTGAGTCCAGTGAGCTTATTGAGATGGACTCCAAGGCCAATCCAGTCCAGGCAGGAGATAGCCCGGCTAAGGAGAATTCTGCCTCCAGCTTAAAAAACAAGGCTGATAATAGGGCCAAGGCCGAAGGTAACAAACAAGAAGAAAAAAACAATAAATCAAGAGAAGAAAAGCTCCTTGACTTGTTTTCTAATGGCAAGGAGAAGTCAGCCGAGCTTCTAGCATCAAGCAAGGATAAATCAGCCGAGCTTTTAAAAGCCGGCGGAAGGTCAGCAGGCAAATTTTTTGCGGGCCTCTCCTCGGACATGAAAAAAGGAGGCTTAAAAGGCCTGATAAGGCAAAACAAAATGACCCTTCTTATAGGAGCTCTGATTGTTGTTCTTGGAGGCGGCATATATGCCTTTAATTACACCAATCTTCCGAAGCTGAGCAAAATCCATGAAGAAAGCTCAGGAGGAGATTATAGGACATATGATGCTGAGGTACATCCAATGCAGATTCTATCTACTGTAAAAGAGAATATGGCAGATTTTAAAGGAGAGCCTTCATCAAAGGGCGACGGCAAAACCGATGAAACAAGGTATGTAAGCTATTCCCTTGATTGGTTTGGCAAAGCCAGAAAAACAGTTATATATTACGATAGTACAGGAGCCTTTAATAGAATAAAGCTTGAAATAGGAAACGAAAGCGCGACTGATGTGTTTGACAAGCTTAAAAATGAGCTTGGTCTGCCCTCTGAGGATCACAACCCTACTGTAAAAGAGGGCTGGGCCATATGGATAAAGGATTCTGTAAAATATAAGATGATGCACAGGGGGAGCTATACCCAGCTTGATATGACAATTGCGAAATACGATAATTCGCAAGCCCTGCATGTAGGAAAATACCCGGTCATCATACAAAGCATTAACAATATCGACCTTAATGGGGATAAAACTATTAATGAAAAAATTCTTTTGCTTGGGAACAGGGAGTTATCCACAAATATAGACTACTCCACCTTGTATCTTCTTGTGTGGGATGGAACAAAAACATATGTTCAGCCTATGAACCCGGAATTTGATGGCGGGGCCTATCCTCAGGTTGATTTTTATGACAAGGATAAGGACGGAGCTGAGGATATCGTAATATCAGCAGAAAGAAATATCGTAAATAATTATAATGTATTTAAATATACAGGAAGCGCCTTAGAAAATATTTATAGTGGATATGAGGAGCCGGGACTTAATGAATAAAAAAGAAATAAACAAGCTTATATTTTTTGCCCAGGGACTTGCAAGTAGGTATGAAGAATCCAAGGATTTTTTTAT
>JBDHVO010000059.1:0-6769 GCA_039809675.1 Proteocatella sp. | reverse complement strand
GACTGCTACATCAAACTAAAGTAGACTAATTTAGATTAGTCAAAATAGGGCAGGGTGAACAGGGAATTAAACAAAGCTTTAGAGTTTATAAGGTTTTGGCAACGGTAAAACGTATGTTTGAAAAGGATGTTATCAGCCAGATTGATGAAAAAATCAAAGAATGGGAAGAGGGCAGTCTGAAGAAGTCGCTGGATAAGTTTCCCGAAAGAAAAAAAGAATTCAAAAATTCTTCTGAAATTAAGGTGAAAAGACTTTATACACCTGTGGATGTAAAGGACGCGGCCTACATGGAGGATCTAGGAATCCCCGGCCAGTACCCTTTTACAAGAGGGGTTCAGGATACCATGTACAGGGGCAGGCTCTGGACTATGAGGATGTATGCAGGCTTTGCAACTGCAGAGGAGTCCAACAAAAGATACAAGTATCTTATAGAGCAGGGCTCTATGGGGCTATCAGTTGCCTTTGACCTGCCGACCCAGATGGGCTATGATTCAGACGACAAAATAGCCCAGGGCGAGGTGGGCAAGGTGGGGGTTGCCATAGACTCCTTAGCCGATATGGAAATCCTCTTTGGCGGAATTCCGCTTGATAAGGTTTCAACCTCCATGACTATAAATGCACCTGCCTCTGTCCTGCTTGCCATGTATATTGCAGTTGCAGAGAAGCAGGGAGTGTCCTCTGACAAGCTAAAGGGCACCATCCAAAATGACATCCTAAAAGAATACGTAGCAAGGGGTACATATATTTTCCCTGTTAACCCTTCCATGAGACTGATAAATAACATATTTGAATACTGCTCAAAGGATGTACCTCAGTGGAATACAATTTCTATATCAGGCTACCATATAAGAGAAGCCGGGTCTACTGCTGCCCAGGAGGTGGCCTTTACCCTTTCCAACGGGATAGCCTATGTAAATGCTGCTATTGCTTCAGGGCTTGATGTAGATAGCTTTGCCCCAAGACTATCCTTCTTCTTTAATGCCCACAATGACCTCTTTGAGGAGGTTGCAAAATACAGGGCAGCCAGAAGAATCTGGGCCAAGATTATGAAGGATAGATTCGGAGCCAAAAAAGAAAAGTCCATGATGCTGAAGTTTCACACCCAGACAGGAGGGTCGACCCTTACTGCCCAGCAGCCTGAAAACAACATAGTAAGGGTTGCAATCCAGACCCTGGCAGCTGTGCTTGGAGGCACCCAGTCCCTGCATACAAACTCAAAGGACGAGGCCCTGGCCCTGCCAACTGAGGAATCAGTAAGAACAGCCCTTAGGACCCAGCAGATAGTGGCCTATGAGTCAGGAGCAACAGAAAGCATTGATCCTCTGGCAGGCTCCTACTATGTAGAGTCCCTGACAGATGCCCTTGAAAAAGATATACTTGCAATAATAGAAAAAATTGACGAGCTTGGCGGAGCTCCGTCTGCCATCGAAAAAGGCTATATGCAGCAGGAAATTATGGATGCGGCCTACAGCTACCAAAAAGAAATAGAAAACGGGGAAAGAATAATTGTCGGCATGAACAAGTTCCAGGTTGAGGAGCCAAAACCGACAGGCCTTCTCAGGGTTGATCCAGCCATAGGCCAGATGCAATCAGACAAGCTTAAGAAGCTCAGAGAGGATAGGGATAATGCCCTTGTTGGAGAAAGTCTTGATAAGCTCAGGGCTGCCTGCGCTACGGATGAAAATCTTATGCCTTTTATCCTGGATGCCGTAAAAGCATACGCTACCCTTGGAGAGATCTGCAATGTTATGAGAGATGTGTTTGGAGAATATAAGCAGACAGTATTGCTGTAGTTGGAGGAGTTATGGATAAAATAATCAGAGTTTTAATAGCAAAACCGGGTCTTGATGGCCACGACAGGGGAGCCAAGGTAGTGGCAAGAGCCCTTAGGGATGAAGGGATGGAGATTATATACACAGGCCTGAGACAGACTCCTGAGCAGATAGTTGAAGCTGCAGTCCAGGAGGACGTAGATGTTATTGCTCTTTCTATCCTGTCAGGAGCCCACAGCCATATTTTGCCAAGGGTAGTGGAGCTTATGAAGGAAAAAGGTATATATGACGAGGTGCTTGTAATCGGAGGAGGGGTAATTCCTGATGATGATATTCCTTTTCTTAAGGAGAAGGGCATTGCAGAAATATTTACACCTGGGACACCTACAACCGCAACAGCCGATTTTATTAGGGCAAACCTTAAAAGATAAGAGGAGGGGCCGTGGTAGAGCTTGTCGAAAGACTGAAAAATGGCGACAAGGTTGCCTGCGCCAGATTAATCAGCCTTATTGAAAACAACAGATACGAAAGCTATGATATATTAAAGGAAATTTACCTCCTGACTAAGGGGGCCTATGTAATTGGAATTACAGGGCCTCCAGGGGCAGGCAAGTCCACCCTTACGGACAAGCTTGTGAAGGAGCTGAGGAAAGAGGATAAAAAAGTTGGCGTAATTGCCATAGACCCAAGCAGTCCCTTTACAAGGGGGGCTATTCTGGGGGACAGGATAAGGATGAGCGACCTCTATATGGATGAGGGAGTCTTTATCCGGTCTATGGGCTCAAGGGGGCAATTGGGAGGGATTTCCAAGGCCACCCAGGGAGCCATTAGAGTTCTTGATGCCTACGGGTGCGACTACATAATTGTTGAAACTGTAGGAGTGGGCCAGTCAGAGGTTGAAATTATTAAGACTGCTGATACCACCCTGATGGTTATGGTGCCGGGACTTGGGGATGATATTCAGGCCATAAAAGCCGGAGTAATGGAAGCCGGAGATGTCTTTGTTATCAACAAGGCAGACAGAGAGGGAGCCAAAAAGACCTTCAGAGAGATAGATATGATGCTGGACTTTAAGAAGGACTGGGCCTTCAGGCCGCCTGTGTCCCTGGCAATTGCAGCCACGGGTGAGGGGGTTACAGAGGTTTTGGAGAACATCCTGAGGCACAGGGCCTTTTTGGAAGAATCTGGAGGCAGGAGAGAAAGGCAGCTTGATAGAAATAAAAGTGAAATAAGAGAAATAGTCTTTGAGCATATAGAGAAAAAAATTGCCCAAATAGCCAGGGAAAAATCTATGGACCATTTGCTGGAGGCCACTCTCCTCAAGGAGACTGACCCCTATACCCTTGCTCAGGCAATAATTGATGAAATTTAGGAGGCTTTATGGCAGTAACAAGAGTTGATCATATAGGGATAGCTGTTCCCAATCTTGAAGAAACTATGAAATTCTATGAGGAGGTTTTGAATCTTACCTGTACAGGAACCGAAATTGTTGAAGACCAAAAGGTTAAGGTGGCCTTTTTCCCTGTGGGGGATACGGAGCTTGAGTTTCTTGAATCCACCTCCGAGGATGGCCCTATAGCAAAGTTTTTGGAGAAAAACGGGGGCAGAGCCGGCATCCAGCATATAGCACTGAGGGTTGACAATATTGAGGAAGCCATCAAAAATATGCAGGAAAAGGGTTACAGGATGATAGATGAAAAGCCAAGATATGGAGCAGGAGGGGCAAAAATCGCCTTTGTCCATCCCAAAGCGACAGGCGGAATATTGCTGGAGTTAAGCGAAAGAGAATAGGGAGGATTTATGGCTGATAAATTGCAACAGCTTATTGAAAAAAGAAAAAAGATAGAGGAAGCAGGTGGAGCTAAAAGAGTCCAAAAGCAGCATGAGATGGGCAAGCTGACGGCAAGAGAAAGAATCAACCTGCTTTTTGATGAGGGCAGCTTTGTAGAAATAGATGCCTTTGTAAAGCACAGGTGCACAAACTTCGATATGGTAAAGACGGATTCTCCTGCAGAGGGGGTTGTGACCGGCTATGGCAAGGTAGACGGCAGGCTGGTATATGCCTATGCCCAGGACTTTACTGTGGTTGGAGGGTCTTTGGGTGAAATGCATGCGGCAAAAATTGTAAAGGTAATGGATCTGGCCCTGAAAATGGGAGCCCCGTGCGTTGGGATGAACGACTCAGGCGGAGCAAGAATCCAGGAGGGAGTTGACGCCCTCAAGGGTTATGGCCAGATTTTTTACAGAAACACACTCTCATCAGGGGTTATTCCTCAGATAAGCGTAATAATGGGGCCTTGTGCAGGTGGGGCGGTTTACTCTCCTGCCATAACGGACTTTATATTTATGGTGGACAAAACAAGCCAGATGTTTATTACAGGGCCTCAGGTAATAAAGGCTGTAACAGGGGAGAGTGTAACGGCTGAGGCTCTTGGGGGAGCTACAACCCACAACAAAACCTCTGGAGTAGCCCATTTTAAGGGAGAAAATGACCAGGCTGTTATTCTTGAGGTCAGAAGGCTTTTGAGCTTCCTGCCATCCAATAATCTTGAAAGAACCCCTCTTGTAGCAAGCTCGGACAATCCTAATAAGATAATTCCTGAGCTAAATGAAATAATACCTGAAAATCCTAATAAGGCTTATGATGTAAAGGATGTAATAAGGAATATTGTGGACGATGGGGACTTTATGGAAACCCAGGCCCTTTTTGCCCAAAATATTGTTACTGGCTTTGCAAGGCTCAACGGAAGAGCTGTTGGTATAATAGCCAACCAGCCCAAGGTTATGGCCGGAGCTCTTGATATAAACGCCTCCGACAAGGCGGGCAGATTTATAAGAACCTGTGACTCCTTCAATGTGCCTGTTATCAATATTGAAGACGTGCCTGGCTTTTTGCCGGGAACCAGCCAGGAGTATGGAGGGATAATCCGTCATGGGGCCAAGATGCTCTATGCCTACTCGGAGGCTACAGTTCCAAAGATCACCCTGATAACCAGAAAAGCTTATGGCGGATCCTATATAGCTATGTGCTCAAAGGAGCTTGGAGCTGACATGGTTCTTGCCTGGCCATCTGCTGAAATTGCTGTAATGGGACCTGATGGGGCGGCCAATATAATATTTAGAAAAGATATAGACGAGGCAGAGGATCCAGCCCAGATGAGGGCGCAAAGGATTCAGGACTACAAGGATGAATTTGCAACTCCTTACAAGGCTGCTGAAAGAGGCTATGTAGATGATGTTATTGAGCCTGCCCACACAAGAATAAGACTTATAGATGCTCTTGATATGCTAAGCACAAAGAGAGAACAGCGTCCTTCCAAAAAGCACGGGAATATTCCGCTGTAAAAATTAGAAAGGGACATATATGCGAGACTTAATTTATGCAATTGCCAACAATACTGAGGCTCTTTCCATGGGGGAGAGGCTTGTAGGCGGCCTTCTTGTGACAGTGTTTTCCGTGCTGATGGTATTTGCTGTGCTGCTTTTGCTTATGTATGTAATAAAGGGCTTTGGCCTTGCCTTCGCAGACAAAAGACCTAAACCAGAGGCTGTAAAAATTCAAGAAGCAGAGGAAAAAGCTGGACAAGCTATCCCTAAGGCTGATGAAGGCGAGGTTTTAGCTGCCATAATAGCCGCCATAGCCTCAATGAAAACAGGCCAGGACAGTAAAATTGTAATCAGGCAGGTTGTCAAAAACCAGAGCACCTGGGCTGATGCAGGCCTTTTGGAACAAATTAATTCAAGATTATAGGAGTGGATAAGATGATTAAGAAATTTAATGTAAATGTAAATGGAAACAGCTACTATGTTGAGGTTGAGGAAATAGCCTCAGGTCAGGCAGCCCCTGCAGCTACCCCTGCACCTGCTTTAGCTCCAAAGGCGGCTCCGGCTCCTGCCAGCCAAAAGCCTGCTCCTGCACCTTCTGCTCCTTCTGCACCTTCTGCTCCAAAGGCTGCTGCTGCGGGAGATGTGATTCTCGAGGCTCCTATGCCTGGAACAATCCTTGAGGTTGCTGTAAATGTTGGAGACAGCGTGAAGGAGGGCCAATTGGCTGTAGTCCTTGAGGCAATGAAAATGGAAAACGAGCTGCAAATCCCTGCCGACGGAGTTGTAAAGGCAGTAAATGTGTCAAAGGGATCTGCTGTAAATACATCTGACATACTTGTAATTATCGGGTAAGAAAGAGGTTAATAATGTTCCAGTTTATACTTGAATTTTTGCAGTCAACGGGTATTGCAGCTATTTCAACGGGCCAGCTGCTTATGATAATGGTTTCCTGTCTACTTTTGTACCTGGCCATTGTCAAGGAGTTTGAGCCCCTCCTGCTAATACCCATAGCGTTTGGAATGTTACTGGCCAATCTTCCTCTGGCCGAAATAATGGGCTACCCTACCACCATCCTCTCTATGCTTCCGCCTGATATGACAGACCCGTCTCAGGTTGAAAAATATGTAGAAATGGCCAATCAGGGCCAGTTTTATTCAAGGGTAGCCACAGAAACTCCCGGAGGACTTATGTATTACCTGTCCATGGGAGTAAAGCTTGGTATCTTCCCGCCCCTTATTTTCCTTGGGGTAGGAGCCATGACTGACTTTTCCCCCCTTATTGCAAACCCAAAAAGTCTTTTGCTTGGGGCTGCAGCCCAGTTTGGAATCTTTTTTACCTTTGTGGGAGCCCTCCTGCTTGGCTTTACAGGCCAGGAGGCTTCATCAATAGGAATCATAGGGGGAGCTGACGGCCCGACCGCCATCTTCCTGACCAGTATCCTGGCCCCCCATCTTCTTGGGCCAATAGCTGTTGCGGCCTACTCCTATATGGCCCTTGTGCCTGTTATCCAGCCCCCTATTATGAGGGCTCTGACAACAGATGCTGAAAGAAAAATCAGAATGAAGCAGATGAGGGCTGTTTCAAAAAGGGAAAGAATAGTCTTCCCTATAGTTGTTACAATAGTTGTATCCCTTATTCTGCCTCCTGCTGCTACCCTTGTGGGTATGCTG
>JBDHVO010000058.1:0-6788 GCA_039809675.1 Proteocatella sp. | reverse complement strand
AGGTTGTTTCAAGAGAACGCTGCATTGAAGGAGAAGGAAGAAGCTGCCAAAACTGACAAAGAAGCACTTTCAAAGAGGGAAGAGTTAAATGCCATGCTTATTGTGTGCGACGCTATTATGATATATGCAAAAAGATATGTAGAGCTTGCTGAAGAAATGGCGGCAAAGGAAACAGATGAAGGCAGAAAAAAAGAGCTTCTTACAATAGCTGAAAATTGTAAGGTAGTTCCTGCACACGCTCCGCAAAACTACTACCAAGCACTTCAAATGTACTGGTTTGTGCATATTGGAGTAACTACAGAGCTAAATCCTTGGGATGCCTTTAGTCCGGGAAGACTTGATCAGCATCTTTATCCTTTCTACAAAAAAGATACAGCTGAGGGTAGCCTGGACGATGAAAAGGCCCTGGAGCTACTCGAATGCCTGTGGATAAAATTTAATAACCAGCCTGCACCTCCAAAGGTTGGAATAACTCTTAAGGAAAGCTCCACCTATACAGATTTCGCAAACCTAAACACAGGAGGAATAGCTCCGGACGGGTCAGACGGAGTAAACGATGTAAGCTACCTGATTCTTGATTGTATGGATGAAATGAGACTTCTTCAGCCAAGCTCCAATGTTCAGATAAGCCGAAAAACACCTCAGAAATTCCTTAAAAGAGCCTGTGAAATATCAAGAAAGGGTTGGGGCCAGCCAGCCTTCTATAACACAGAAGCAATTGTCCAGGAGCTCCTTAATGCAGGTAAATCCCTTGAGGATGCCAGAAGGGGTGGTTCCAGTGGATGTGTAGAAACAGGTGCATTCGGAAATGAAGCCTACATTCTAACAGGCTATATGAATCTGCCAAAAATAGTAGAGCTCACCCTTTACAACGGCTATGACCATGTATCCGGCCAGCAGCTTGGGCCAAAAACAGGCGAAGCTAAGGATTTTAAATCCTACGAAGAATTTTTTGCAGCCTACAAGGCTCAGGTGGAGTACTTTATCGATATAAAAATCAAGGGCAACAACACCATCGAAAAAATCTACGCTGAATACATGCCTGTACCTTTCCTTTCAGTAATAACAAATGGCTGTATTGAATCTGGTAAAGACTATAATGCAGGAGGGGCAAAGTACAACACCAACTATATCCAAGGCGTGGGAATTGGCACAATTACAGACTCCCTTGCAGCAATCAAATACAATGTTTTTGAAAAGCAGAAATTTACTATGGACCAGCTTATTAAGGCAATGGATGACAACTTTGAAGGCCATGAGGAAATTCATCACCTGGTTCTGAACAAAACTCCAAAATACGGCAATGATGATGACTATGCAGATGACATTATGAAGGATGTATTTAATCTTTACAGAACAACAGTGGTGGGAAGACCAAATATAAAGGGCGGAAAATATGGAATCAATATGCTGCCTACAACCTGTCACGTATACTTTGGTGAAGTAATGAATGCAAGTCCAAATGGAAGAAAAGCCCATGTGCCGGTTTCTGAAGGGATTTCACCTGAAAAAGGAGCAGATACTAAGGGACCAACGGCAGTAATCAAATCCTGCTCAAAGATGGATCATTTGGCTACAGGGGGAACTCTTTTAAATCAAAAGTTCACACCTTCAGTTGTCGCAGGCGAAGAAGGCCTTGACCATATGGCAAATCTAGTAAGAACCTACTTTAATATGGAGGGTCACCACATCCAGTTTAACGTAATTGACAGGGAAATATTAATAGATGCCCAGAAAAACCCTGAAAATTACAAGGATCTTATTGTAAGGGTAGCGGGATATTCAGACCACTTCCACAACCTAAGCAAGGCGCTTCAGGATGAAATAATAGGAAGAACAGAACAAAGCTTTAATTAATTTTTAACTTAAGGTGCGCCTCTTGGCGTACCTTAAACATTTTGGTAAAATAAGATAAATAAATAAAGGGAGGCATTATGAAAAGAAAAATCGGATTTATAGGGGCAGGCAATATGGCAAAGGCTATGATTACAGGAGTGGTAGCTAGCGGACTCACTTCTTCGGAAAATATAATAGCCAGTGATGGATATGCCCCATGTCTTGAAAATATAAAAAATGAATTTGGTATTAATATTGCGGCCGACAACAAAGAGGTTGTTAAGTTCAGCGATGTAATATTCCTCGCTGTAAAACCTAATATATATGCTGATGTAATGGCAGAAATCAAGGACATCCTTGGCGATAAAATTGTTGTTACTATAGCACCGGGCAAAACCCTGGAATTTATGGAAAAGGGCCTTGGGAATGATAAAAAAATTCTAAGGACAATGCCAAATACTCCAGCTATGGTAAGCGAAGGCCTTACAGCAATCTGCCCTAACAAAAATATTAGCCCGAGCGAACTTGAAGATCTAAAGACTATTATAGGAACCTTTGGAAGTGTGGAATTGATCGAAGAAAAATTGTTTGATGCAGTTGTTTCAGTATCAGGGTCAGCCCCTGCCTATGTCTACATGTTTATTGAGGCCATGGCAGACGGGGCGGTCCAGCAGGGTATGAACAGGGCCCAGGCCTACAAAATGGCGGCTCAAACAGTTATGGGCAGTGCAAGGATGGTAATGGAAACAGGAAAGCACCCGGGAGAGCTCAAGGATATGGTGTGTTCGCCTGGAGGGGCAACGATTGATGCAGTTGCAGTCCTTGAAGAAAAAGGCTTTAGGTCAGCTGTTATAAAGGCTATGGAAGCAGTGTATGTAAAATCTGCAAAAATGTAGCTGAAAGAGGAAAAATGAGCGATAATGTTGATATAGGAAAAACCGTCAATAAAATCAGAAAAGAAAAAAAGATAACTCTGAAGGACCTGAGTGAAAAAACAGGCCTATCAACAGGCTACCTTTCTCAATTTGAAAGAGGAATGACCTCTATTGCCATAGAGTCTTTGCAAAACCTTTCAAAAGCCCTTGGTGTTGATATGGACACTTTTTTTGCAAGACCCAAATCAAGGCAAAAGGACGAATCGCCTGTAATCAGGAGCTACGACAGAGAAATTGAAAAAATAAGCTCTAAGTTTATCCAGTATTATCTTGTTAAGGATGTGGATAAGGCTCAATTCTTACCAAGGATTTACGAAGTACTCCCCAAAAACGAAGAAAGCCACGCAAAGACCTACGTCCATGAGGGAGTAGAATTTATCTATATTCTTGAAGGAATCCTGACCCTTAGCTACAAAAATCAGATATATGAAATGTATCCTGAGGATTCAGCATATATAAGCTCAGAGGTCCCTCACAACTGGGAAAATAACACCAGTAAGAAGGTAAAAATGCTGGCTATAAATAGCCCCAATCCCTTTGCAACAGAAAAATAAAAAATATTAGCCTGCAGGTTGGAATTTTAAAAGACCCTTGCAGGCTTTTTTGTCAATTTAAGACTGAAAGCCCATAAATGTGGTATTAAAACGGTTAAAATGTGGTATAATAAACGTTAGCAGGCCTAATTTATATGCTATGCAAGATGAGGTGAAGTATGGATATAAAAGAAATATTGGCAAGGGTAGACCATACCCTCTTAAAGCCGGAATCGACCTGGGACCAGATTAGAGAAATATGCGATGATGGAATAAAATACCAGGTTGCTTCAGTTTGTATTCCTCCTGGCTTCGTAAAAAAAGCCAGAGATTATGTTGGTGACAGGGTTGTTATATGTACCGTAATAGGCTTTCCTAACGGCTACAATACCTTAGAAACCAAGGTTTTTGAAACAAAAGACGCCATAAAAAACGGAGCTGGGGAAATTGATATGGTTATCAATATAGGAGATGTAAAATCTGCCAGCTATGCAAAAATATTAGACGAAATCAAAAGCGTAAAAGAAGCCTGCGGAGATAGAGTCCTTAAAGTCATTATAGAAACCTGTCTTCTTACAGAAGATGAAAAGATAAAAATGGCAGAAATTGTCACAGAATCTAAAGCGGATTTTATAAAGACATCTACCGGCTTTGCTTCAGGCGGAGCAACAAGGGAGGACGTCAGTCTTCTAAAAAAGCATGTAGGTAAAGGAGTGAGAGTTAAGGCGTCTGGAGGGATTTCCTCAATAGAGGATGCAGTGGATTTTATAAAGCTTGGCGCAGACCGTCTGGGAACCAGCCGGATTGTAAAAATAGTTAAGGAGGAAACTAATGACTCAGATACCAACGCCCCATATTAGTGCTAAGGCAGGAGATTTTGCTGAAACAGTCCTTATGCCTGGAGACCCTTTGAGGGCAAAATTTATTGCAGAGAATTTTCTGGAAAACCCGGTCCTTGTTAACAACGTAAGAGGGATCCAGGGCTATACTGGCTCCTACAAGGGCAAAAGAGTGTCTGTTATGGCTAGTGGCATGGGGATGCCTTCTATGGGCATATATTCCTATGAGCTGTTCAATTTTTATGATGTTAAAAATATTATAAGAATAGGCTCAGCGGGGGCCATTGATAACAGCCTGAATGTAAGAGATATTGTAATTGGTATGGGGGCTTGCACAAATTCATCCTATGCAGACCAGTATGACCTGCCTGGAGCATATGCACCTCTTGCAACCTACAGTCTTCTAAAAAAGGCAGCAGACCAGGCAGAAAAAATGGGTCTGACTTATAAGGTTGGCAATGTATACTCATCGGACACCTTTTACGATGACGGCCAGAGTCTTGGGCAGTGGCAGAAGATGGGAGTCCTTGCAGTAGAAATGGAGGCAGCAGCTCTTTATATGAACGCAGCGAGAGCAGGGAAAAACGCCCTGTGTATATGTACAATATCAGACAAGCCTTTTACAGGAGAGGCAGCAACAGCCGAGGAAAGGCAAAACTCCTTTACCCAGATGATGGAGCTTGCTCTGGAGATTGCTTAATGATTGACAAAAAAGAACTTCTGACCCAGGCTCTTGAAGCCAGGGAAATGTCCTACTCCCCCTATTCGAATTTTGCTGTTGGAGCAGCCCTGCTTGGCAAAAGCGGCAGGATATACAAGGGCTGTAATATTGAAAATGCTGCCTATTCACCTACCAATTGCGGGGAAAGAACAGCCTTTTTCAAGGCTGTAAGCGAGGGTGAAAAAGAATTCCTGGCCATAGCAATAGCAGGCGGTAGCTCGGGAATAATTCCTGAAGGCTTTGCATGGCCGTGCGGGGTTTGCAGGCAGGTGATGATGGAGTTTTGTGATCCCGAAGACTTTCTCGTAATAGTTGGGAAAACTCCAGATGAATATGAAGCCTACCCTCTGAAGGACCTGCTTCCCAAGGGCTTTTCTCCAAAAGACCTCATGAAATAAAATAAGGCTTTTCATTTGTAACTCATTATGTTATTATTTAATCGTAAATGCAATAAACAATTAAGAATAAATGGAGGATTTTATGAAAAAAAGATTAGTTAGTCTAATGCTGGCTGCTGTTCTGCTTGTAGGATCATTGGCAGCCTGTGCACCAAAGGGAGATGACGCAGGAGAAGGCGCTGGCGGAGATACTATTGACCTGGCCCTAATTACAGACGTTGGCACAATCGATGACAAGTCGTTTAACCAGGGGGCCTGGGAAGGCGTTGTCCAGTATGCAACGGAAAATAAGATTACCCACAAGTATTATCAGCCAGCTGAAAAGACTACAGATGCTTACCTTGCATCAATAGACCTTGCTGTTTCCGGTGGAGCCAAGGTTGTTGTAACTCCAGGCTTCCTGTTTGAGCCAGCAGTATTTCAGGCTCAAAAAACTTACCCAGATGTAAAATTTATCCTTATTGATGGATCTCCAAATAATGGAGATTATCAGGGAGATTTCCAGGCTGAGGTAGCTGACAACACCTACTCAGTATTCTACGCTGAGGAGCAGGCAGGTTTCCTTGCAGGCTATGCAGCTGTAAAGGAAGGCTACACAAAATTAGGATTTATGGGCGGGATGGCCGTTCCTGCAGTAGTTAGATTTGGATATGGCTTTGTTCAGGGAGCAGAATATGCTGCAAAAGAGCTAGGCGTAGCAAAAATCGACCTAAAATACAACTACACAGGCGGATTCTCAGCAACTCCTGAGGTGCAGTCAAGAGCAGCATCCTGGTATGAGAGTGGTACAGAAGTGATTTTTGCCTGCGGAGGAGCAGTAGGTAACTCTGTAATGGCAGCAGCTGAGGCTGCTGGTGGAAAAGTCATTGGAGTTGACGTTGACCAGTCAGGTGAGTCTGATACAGTAATTACATCATCTATGAAAATGCTCAAAAAATCTGTATATGATGCAATTGCAGCTTATTACAACAACAGCTTCCCAGGTGGACAAACAGCAGTTCTTGGAGCAGACGTTGATGGAATAGGTCTTCCTATGGACACAAGCAAATTTGAAAAATTTACAACAGAAGACTATGAAAAAATCTATGCCCTTCTATCAGATGGAACAATTGAGCTTGTTAAAAACACTGATGCAGATGGAAAAGAATTAACTATTTCAGTTATCCCTACTTCAATTGTAAAGGTTGAAGAAATCGCTTAAAACATAATAATGGGTTGCAAATTCTATAAGACATCCCAGCTTTGGCTGGGATGTCTTTTTGCCGATTTTACGAACAAAAAGACGAAAAACTGTTCCAAAAAACCCGATTCCATTGTAAAATATGAATAAGAAGATAATTAACCTTAAAGCTGGGAATACGTTTATTCTAGGTTTTTTATGACCAGCTTTTATCATGTAACATACTAAGATGCGAAATGGAGATCCTATGAGTTACCATATTGAAATGCTCAACATTACAAAAGAATTTCCCGGCATTATTGCCAATGATGATATAAGCCTCCAGGTTGAACACAATGAAATCCAT
>JBDHVO010000057.1:0-6802 GCA_039809675.1 Proteocatella sp. | reverse complement strand
AACTTTTCCACGGGCCAACCTGTGCCTTTAAGGACTTTGCCCTTCAGCTTTTACCCCTGCTTATCCAAAAATCAAAAGACTACTTAAAGGATAATTCGAGAACCCTTATACTTACAGCGACCTCAGGAGACACAGGCAAGGCCGCTCTTGAAGGCTTCGCTAATATTGACGGAATAGACAAGGGCATCGATATTGCCGTGCTTTATCCACAGGATGGAGTTAGTCTCGTACAAAAAAGGCAGATGGTTACTCAGGAGGGGGTCAATACCCTTGTTCTTGGGATAGAGGGCAATTTTGATGATGCTCAAAGCCAGGTTAAAAAAGCCTTTCTTGACAAGGATTTGAGGGAGGAGCTTGCAAAATTTAACATAAGCCTATCTTCTGCCAATTCTATAAATATAGGTCGACTGGTACCCCAAACAGCGTATTATTTTTATGTATACAAGCAGCTTCTAAATTCTGGAGAAATAAAAGAGGGAGAAAAGCTTAGCTTCTGCGTACCAACTGGAAATTTTGGAGATATCCTTGCAGGCTATTATGCCAAGCGGATGGGGCTTCCTGTTGATATGCTTATTTCTGCCTCCAATGAAAACAAGGTCTTAAAGGAATTTTTTGAAACAGGGGTCTATGACAGTAACAGGGCTTTTATACCTACATCCTCCCCGTCTATGGATATTGTTATATCAAGCAACCTTGAGAGACTCCTCTACCACACGTCAAATGACGAATTTACCGCCATGTATATGGACTCCCTATCGAAAACAGGTTCTTATACCATAGGGGAAGAACACAGAAGAATTATAGAAAACGAGGGCTTTAGAGGGGGCTACAGCAAGGTGGAGGGCTCTTACCTCGCAATCAGAGAGGTTTTTGAAAAGCACGGCTATCTTATGGATACTCACACAGGGGTAGCCTGGAAGGTAGCGGAAAAATGGCAAGGAGGCTCCCAAGGAGACCCAGGCTCAAAAATGGTGGTCCTTTCGACAGCGTCGCCCTATAAGTTCAGCCCTTATGTTTGTGATGCCCTGGGTGTAGGCTATAGCTCGGAGGAAGATGCCATGGCTGCCCTGGAGGCTTTTACTGGAGCGAAAATCCCAGACCCTCTGGCAGGTATCTATAAAAAGGAGATAGTCCATAAAAAAACAATCAGGCCGGATGAATTTACAAAGGAAGTAATAAAGTCCATAAAGGACCGGAAATTTAAAATCATTGTACCAGCCACAACGGCTAATATAGGACCGGGCTTTGACACCCTGGGTATTGCCCTAAACCTTTATGCGGAGTTTTTGGTTGAAGTAAGGGGGGCAGGAGATGGAGCTTTGGATTTTATTGATTTTGAAATTGAGGGAGTGGATGACATCTACAAAAATAAAAACAACCTCTTTATAAAATCCTATATTTATGCGGCAAAACACATGGGAGTGCATATTTATCCAGAGAAAGTAAGGCTTGTAATCAACAGCCAAATCCCAATAAGCAGGGGGCTTGGAAGCTCAGCTGCTTTCATTGTAGCTGGAGTTGCTCTGGCCTTTGAAATTTCAAAGGCTTCCTATTCACGAAATGATATTTTGCAAATTGCCAGTCAGATTGAAGGTCATCCGGATAATGTTGCGCCAGCAATTTTTGGAGGCATGAGGGCATCTCTTATGGAGGGGGCAACGACCTATTCTACAGGACTTCTTATCCATGAAGATTTAAGGTTCATTGCAGCAGTTCCTCATACTACTTTGTCTACAGAGGAATCCAGAGCTGTCTTGCCAGACCAGGTAAGTTTTAAGGCCGCTGTTTCAAATATTTCAAGGACAGGGCTTCTGATAGGTTGTTTCCAAAATCGTGAATATAATTTTCTTAAAATTGCCCTAAAAGATAACCTTCACCAACCATATAGGCTTTCCTTAATTGAAGACGCAGATAAAATAATGGAAATTGCACAAGAATCCCTGGGAGCCTACTTAAGTGGAGCAGGGCCAACAATAATGATTTTAGAAGAAAAGTCAAGCAAAAAAGATTATTTTGAAATTAAAAGTTCAACTTTATCAGATTTATATGATTTAAAAGTATGTTTTGGTGGTACAAAGGTAATAAGATAACTAAAAAATAACTATTAAGTTTAAATAGACAAAGGAGGGATAATGATGGACTACGGTAAATCTTCGGGACTTTTTATACACACACTGGGAGTTTTTGATATATACTACAATGACAAGTCACTTCTAAATTATTTCGGAAACAGCAAGAAGACAATATCCTTATTTAAATTTTTTGTAGGAAATATCGGACACAAGGTATCTACAAACAGGATTATGGAGTCTGTCTTCTCCCAGTACAAGTATCAGGATCCTAATAACACCCTAAGAGGGCATATCCACAGGCTAAGGGCTGTCCTGGGGAAAATCAATGATGAGGCAGGATTTAACGGCCTTAATATTGAATATCTGGCTGACCACTATATGTTCACAGTAAGCCCGGACTGTCAGGTGGACTATCTTGAGTTTCTTGAGGAGGTAAAGAAAAAACCGGCCATTGACAAGATAGGTCAGAAAAAAGCAGAATACATTAAGCAGCTTTTTGGTGGCGAGTTTATGGTAGATGATGAAAGCCAAGAATGGGCAATTCCCATGAGAGTTGATATTAATAAGCAGTTTAGCAAATATATGCAGGCTTATTTAAATCTCTACTTTGAAGCAGGCAAGTATGAAGAGCTTGTGGAGGAAGTGGACTCCCTTATGGAGAGGCTTATATTTGAAGAGGATATTCAGGAGCTTTATATAAAAGCCCTTGTTTCCCTTGGCCGAAATAAGCAGGCCCTTGACCACTTTGACTATCTTCAGCAAAGATATGCTCTTGAGGATGGGGTTGAGCCATCAGAAAAAATCAGAAAGGCTGCAAAAAGTCTTGTTGGAGACAAGGATAAGGCTATTAGCTTTGACCTCTTTGAGCTTGAAAAGCTGGTTAGAAAGATTGAGGAGGAATCTCGTGATGGAGCCTTTGTTTGCGGCAAGGAATTCTTTTTTGAGCTCTTTAGGCTTATAATCAGGCAAAAGAACAGGGACGAGAGATTCTTTATAATCGGCCTTGTAAATGTTGCAACAGCGGATTTTCGAGATATAGAGCCTGATGAAATGAAAGAGGTCCAGTCAGAGCTAAAAAGACTTATTTCAAAATCAGTAAGGTCTCAGGATGTCCTGTCTCTTATAAGTGATACCCAGGTTGCCTTTATGCTCTTTGACGCTATGGAGGGCACTGTAGAAAAAATAGGCAGCAGGATGAAGGAAGAGCTCAAAGCAATTGAAGAAAACTTTAACCTTGTAGTAACGATAAATTACAAGCCTATATCTCATGCCAAGACCTACCATAAGGAAAGCACCATATAAGCATAAAAAGCGTAAAATAAAGAGAGGCTTCGGAAGAAGCCTCTCTTTTATTTAGAAGGTGCTGACACCAGGCTTAAGGCTGTATATTACGTCCTTGCGTTCCACTATAACAGTTGTTTTTTCACGTAGCTCTTCATCTTCGTTAAGATTGTCCAAGAGCTCCCTGGCAGGGTTTATGGCAAAGGGATTACCTACATTTTTTAACATTGTAATGTCACCATGAGTATCTCCGTAGGCATAGCTTTTTTGCAAGTCAATATTGTATTCCTTGACAATATCAGACATAGTTTTTAGCTTGCTTACAGAATCCCACATTGGCTTGATATGGCCGGTAAAAACTCCTTTTTTAAATACATACTTTGAGCCAGCATACACATGGGCACCCCAGGTCTTGGCCATATGTCTTACGAGAAAATCAGGGCTCCCAGAAATAAATACAATAAGGTGGCCCTGCTCATGGTGGTATTCGATACGGCTTTTTGTGAACCTGTAAACCTCATCAGCGCGGCTGTTGACAGCATGTCTTGCCGTAAACATAATATCAGAGTAGGCGACGCCCATGAGACCCTGGCCATAGGCCCTTGAAATCTCAAGCAGAAAATCATCGTAATCGACCCTTCTTTTCTGCCAGCTCTGTTCAGAAAAAAATATACTGTTATCCAGAGTTGCTTCGTTGATTATTTTAAATTCACGCATTTTTTTAAAATGGGCAATCATTAGAGAGTCTCTGAAAATAGTACCATCAATATCAAAAAAAGCGGCAGTAAGTTTTGACATAAATCCTCCTAAAAAAGCTATAATGATTATTTTAGCATAATTTCCCTATCTCCTCAAAGAATTTTGCCATATAAAAAAATTTTTTGTGTTGACATGTTGATAACTTTGTGGATACAGGGGATAACTTTTGGATAATATGTGAAAAACATCAAAAAGCTGTGGATAAAAATATTCTGTGATTTATAGATCCTTTGCAATATTTAAGGTTCATATTTTGTCTGCTCTGTCAATAAAAAAATTTCAAAGCAAAACACTATATAAGTGGGTAAAATTGAGTTTTTCTATTCCGGGCCACTACATATTGTGATATAATGGTTGCCATATACATGGCATGAAAGACAAATTTGATACTTAGGAGGAATTTTTGTGAAGGTTGAAAAAAGAAACGGCTCATTGGTTGAATTTGAAGCTGTTAAAATCCAAAAAGCCATAGAAAGTGCAATGATGGAAACCATAGACGGAATAGATTCCCAGCTGGCCAGAGATATTTCAATTAAAGTCCAGCATAATTTTGATCTGGAGAAGGATGTTGTAAGAATAGAAGAAATTCAGGATATGGTAGAAATCCTGCTTATGGACTCGATTCGCAAGGATGTGGCAAAAAGATATATTCTCTATAGGAGCGAAAGAAATAAATCAAGAGACAGGAGAATGGAGAAGGGGGGCATTCTTAGCGAGGATTTTGTAAGCAGGTACAAGCATTCCCTTGCCCCGATGGGGGAGTTGGGCAGCTTTGTTTTTTACAGAACCTACTCACGGTTTATGAACCAGTTAGGCAGGCGGGAATACTGGTATGAAACTGTACAAAGGGCTGTTGAATATAATACATCCATTGCACCTACGTCTGTTGAAGAGGCAGAGGAGCTTTATGATAATATTTTCAATTTAAGACAATTTGTTTCAGGCAGGACATTTTGGATTGGAAATACAGAGGTAAGCAAGAGTTACCCTCTTGCAAATTTTAACTGTGCATTTGAGGTTATTGATTCCTTTAAATCCTACAAGGACCTCTTTTATCTTCTAATGCTAGGCTGTGGAGTAGGAGTTCGTGTCCTTGATAGTGATATCTCTCAAATGCCAAAGATAAGAACAGACTATAAGCTTTTTCATACTGACTATACCCCAAAGCCTAAAAACGAGCGTATGGAAAATACATCCCTTAATTTTTACACAGATGATTCTGTTGAAATAATAGTAGGGGATTCGAAGGAAGGCTGGATAGAATCCTTGTCATTTTTCTTTGAACTTTTGACAGAACACAATTATAGAGGGATAAAGAATATTTTTGTGGATTATTCAAACGTTAGAGAAAAAGGAGAGAGGCTTAGAAAATTTGGAGGGACAGCTTCTGGCCATGAAAGTCTTAAGAGTATGTTTAGAAAAATAGACATAGTGGTCAAAAAAAGAGCCCTGAGCATAAGCCAGAAAAAAGTTAGGCTTACAGCTGTCGATTGTATGGACATAGCCAATATAATCGGAGAGAATGTTGTGGTTGGGGGAGTTAGAAGAACAGCTGAGATGGTTATAATAGACCAAAATGACAACGAGGCCATAAACGCCAAATCTCAGCTATATACCTTTGAAGGCAACAAATGGCAGATAAACCAGGATATTGCCCACAGGCAGATGAGCAACAATTCTATCTACTTTACCAGAAAGCCTTCAAGAGAAGACCTCCATATCCAGCTGGAAAGGATGAGGTACTCAGGAGAGCCTGGCTTTATAAATCATGTGGCAGCCAGTGAAAGAAGACCAAATATGAAGGGGGTTAATCCCTGCGGCGAAATCCTGCTGGATTCAAAGGGTGTCTGCAACCTGACTACAATAAATGTAATGGCCTTTGTAAATGCTTCTGGTTCAATTGACGAGGGTGCTCTGTTAAAGGCCCAAAAGCTTTCAGCCAGGGCAGGCTACAGGATGACTATGCTGGAGCTGGAGCTTCCTGATTGGGATAAGACCCAAAAAAGAGACCGTCTGCTGGGATGCTCTCTTACTGGCTGGCAGGATATGGTTAACTCTGCAGGTCTTGACAAGGCACAGGAAGCTGACCTTCTTAAAAAGCTGAGAAAAGCGGCAAGGGATGCGGCGGATGAGTATGCCAGAGAGCTGGGCCAAAATGAACCCCTGCTTGTTACAACGGTAAAACCAGAAGGCACCCTTTCCCAGCTGCCTACAGTATCAAGCGGTGTTCATTACTCTCATGCCCCATACTTTATAAGGAGGGTAAGAATATCTGCCAATGATCCAATGGTAAAGGTAGTTGAAGAGCTGGGTTATCCGATCTTCCCAGAGGTAGGTCAGGAAATTGAAACTGCATCTACAAAGGTTGTAGAGTTTCCTGTAAAGGCCCCGGAAGGAAAAACAAAATATGATATTTCCGCTGTAGAGCAGCTCGAAAACTATATCCTCTTTATGGAAAACTACGTTGACCACAACTGCTCTATAACTATCCACGTAAGAGAGGAAGAATGGGCAGAGGTTGAAGACTTTGTGTGGAACAACTGGGACAAGATAGTTGCAGTTTCCTTCATTCCTCTAAGCGATGCTTTCTATGAGCTAATGCCTTATGAAACAATCACTCAGGATGAGTATGAAGCTCGTAAACAAAACATGAAGCCCTTTGTTCCATCCTTAATAAGCAAATACGAAAC
>JBDHVO010000056.1:0-6809 GCA_039809675.1 Proteocatella sp. | reverse complement strand
TGTAAGAGGAGAAGGCTCTATAAACCCTAAAAAAATCGGACCACTGGTTTTGGAAGATGAAGGTCCAAGTGAGAAGTATAAAAAAATCAAAAAAAGTTCCTTACGCAAGGCAATCATTTACAGCGAGGTTATAGGCAAGCCAAGGGCTATTAGCAAGCATAACCACTAGGATCTTTCTCTAAGTCTGCAGATTTATATATATTCAAAAGGGGGTAGTATGTTAAAGGAATTTAAGGATTTTGCCCTAAAAGGTAATGTGCTTGATATGGCAATTGGGGTAATTATAGGAGGGGCCTTTGGTACCATAGTATCATCTCTTGTGAATGATATTTTTACTCCTATAATAGGATTTATAACTGCAGGAGCGGATTTTTCCCATTTAGCTTATACGCTTTCGGAGGCAGTGGTTGAAAATGGCCAAACCATTAAAGAGGCAGTTGTAATCAGTTATGGAAAATTTTTGCAAAATATATTTAACTTTATAATTGTTGCCTTTAGTGTTTTCATGTTTGTAAAAGTTATTAATAAGGCAAAAAAACAGCCTGAGCCCGAACCGGAAAAGGTGCCAGAGGTGGCAGAGGATGTCCTGCTTTTAAGAGACATTAAAGAAATTTTAAAAAATACTTCAAAAAATTAGGAGGTCAAAGTGGCAGAATTTATTAAAACAGAATTAAAAGACGGGATTCTAACAATAATCCTTGATAATCCTAAAACCCTTAATGCTCTGGACAACCAGCTTCTAAGAGAACTTGAAGAAACAGTAGACAACATTAAGCTTAACCCAGCCGCAAGGGTTGTTGTAATTACAGGAAGCGGCAAATCCTTTGTAGCTGGTGCTGATATAAAAGCAATGAGTACTATGAGCCCAGAGGAGGCCAGGGAGTTTGGCAAGCTTGGAGCTGGCCTCTTTAGGAAGATTGAACTTTTGTCCCAACCAGTAATTGCTGCAATAAACGGCTTTGCCCTTGGGGGAGGCTGCGAGCTTGCTATGGCATGCGATATCAGACTCGCCAGTAAAAAAGCAAAAATGGGCCAGCCCGAGGTAGGACTTGGAATCACTCCAGGCTTTTCAGGAACCCAGAGACTGCCAAGATTAGTAGGGCCAGGCAAGGCCAAGGAACTAATATTCACAGGGAATATCATTAGCGGTGAAGAAGCTGTAAGAATAGGGCTGGCGGATATTCTTGTCGAGCCTGAGGAGCTGATGACAGCAGCTCTGGCTTTAGCTGAAAAAATTGCAAAAAACAGCGGCCTTGCTGTTCAGTATTCCAAAGAAGCTATAAACAGGGGCCTTCAGGCTGACATCGATACAGCCATAGATATTGAAATATCTTACTTCTCCCTTTGCTTTGCATCTGAAGACCAGCCTGAGGGGATGAATGCTTTTTTAGAAAAAAGACAAGCTGAATTTAAATAATTAAATTCAAATATCTTGACTAAAATAATGCAATGTGATATTTTAATGATAACGTTTTTTTACAGTTTGTCTTGAATGGAGGAACAATGAAAGTTTGTGTTGTAGGAAACGGAACTATGGGCGCAGGTATTGCCCAAACCTTTGCTAATGCTGGGTATGATGTTATAATAAAGGGAAGACGCGAGGAAGCCCTTGCAAAGGCAGTAGCAGGTATAGAAAAAGGTCTTTCAAAGCTTGTTGAAAAAGGCAGGCTGGAGGAGCTTAAAAAAACTGAGATTTTATCAAAAATCCAGACGGCCATTACTTATGAAGAATGTGCGGATGCAGATTTATTTATAGAGGCAGTTGCAGAAGATGTCCAAACAAAAAAGGTTACCTTTGATGACATTGCCAAGCACTGTAAACCTGAAGCTATTTTTGCAACAAACACATCATCTTTATCTATAACAGAGATTGCCTCTGCAACTGATAGACCAGACAGGGTAATCGGAATGCATTTCTTCAATCCAGTACCGATGATGAAGCTTGTAGAGGTTATAAGTGGCATAACAACAAGCACTGAGGTTATGGACCAGATTTTTGAGCTTTCAAAGGCCATAGGCAAAACACCTGTAAAGGTTGAGGAAGCACCGGGCTTTGTTGTTAACAGAATCCTGATACCAATGATAAATGAGGCAGTAGGAATACTTGCAGATGGAGTAGCCACAGCTGAAGATATTGATGAAGCCATGAAGCTTGGAGCCAACCATCCAATGGGACCGCTTGCTCTTGGTGATCTTGTGGGCTTGGATGTATGTCTTGCAATAATGGAAGTCCTTTATAATGAATTTGGCGATTCCAAATACAGACCGCACCCTCTACTTAAAAAAATGGTGCGTGCTAACAAGCTTGGAAGAAAAACAAAATCAGGATTTTACCAGTATTAAAATTTTTAACTAAACAAATAAATAGAGGAGCATGGTGGTATGTAACTGCAGCTGATCAGGAAAGGGCATTCTGGTTGCAGTGAAGGCTGACTTTGCCGAAGGGGTGTTAGCCAAAGGACATTCCTGGGGGGCTGAATAAATCAGTCCACTGTCATATTTTTATATGGGGAGCTATTTACGACATTTAATTTGTCTAAATAGCTTTTTGCTTTTTTGAAGGGAGAATTATGAGAGAAGTAGTAATTGTAAGTGCGGCAAGAACCGCAATAGGATCATTTGGTGGAGCATTTCAGGATGTATCTGCAAAAGACCTTGGAGTAACAGCAGCCAAGGAAGCTCTGAAAAGAGCTGGAATTACACCAGACATGGTTGATGAATCAATTATTGGTAACATCTTAAACGCTGGTCAGGGTCAAAATATGGCCAGACAAGTTGCTCTTGGAGCTGGGATTCCTGTTGAAAAGCCGGCTATGACTATAAATATTGTTTGTGGGTCAGGTCTAAGGGCAGTATCCATGGCTGCCCAGCTAATCGCTCTTGGAGATGCTGAAATAGTTCTTGCAGGCGGAACTGAAAATATGAGTCAGGCACCTTATGTAATCCCAAGTGCAAGATGGGGCCAAAGAATGGGTAACGGTGTAATGATTGATACAATGGTAAATGACGGCTTAACAGATGTCTTTAACCAGTATCATATGGGAATAACTGCTGAAAACCTTGCTGAGAAATATGACCTTACAAGAGAAATGCAGGACGAGCTTGCAGTACAAAGCCAAAATAAGGCTGAGAAGGCAAGAAATGAAGGCAAATTTGTAGATGAAATCGTTCCTGTTGTAATCTCGACAAGAAAAGGTGACGTAATAGTTGATACAGATGAATATATTAAAGACGGGACTACCATTGAAAAGGCTGCAAAGCTAAGACCAGCCTTTAAAAAAGACGGAACAGTCACAGCCGGTAACGCATCAGGTATTAACGACGGTGCAGCTATGCTGGTTGTAATGTCAAAAGCAAAAGCTGAGGAGCTGGGTCTTGAGCCTATGGCAACTATTGTATCCTATGCTACAGTAGGAGTAGATCCTTCAGTAATGGGCTATGGTCCAGTACCAACCGTTGAAAAAGCCCTTGAAAAAGCTGGAATGACTATTGAGCAGATCGAGCTTGTTGAGGCAAACGAAGCCTTTGCATCTCAGGCTCTGTCAGTAATAAAGGGTCTAAAGCTAAACCCTGAAATTGTGAATGTCAACGGTGGAGCTATTGCGCTTGGCCATCCTATTGGAGCCTCTGGAGCAAGAATTCTTACAACCCTTCTTTATGAAATGAAAAGAAGCGACAAAAAAACCGGACTTGCAACCCTTTGTATCGGTGGTGGAATGGGAACAGCCCTTATCGTAAAACGATAGGCTCTTAATTTAAACTACTCGGCTCCCTCTTCTGGGGGGAGCCGGTAAGATATTTTTTTATTCGTATTTGATTGAAATTTAACTAACAGGAGGAAAATATGAATTTTAATTTTAGCAAGGAACAGCTACTTCTAAAACAAATGCTAAGAGAGTTTTCTCTCAATGAAGTAGAGCCAATAGCAGCAGAAATTGACGAAGAAGAAAGGTTTCCTGTAGAAACTGTTGAGAAAATGAAAAAAATCGGCATGATGGGAATTCCTTTTGCCAAAGAATATGGCGGAGCAGGTGGAAATTATCTGGAGTATGCCATGGCAGTAGAGGAATTATCAAGGGTTTGTGGTACAACAGGAGTAATTCTTTCTGCCCATACCTCCCTTGGAGGCGGACCAATTAATGAATTTGGAACAGAAGCTCAAAAGCAAAAATATCTTACCCCTTTAGCAAACGGAACCCATCTTGGAGCTTTCGGTCTGACAGAGCCAAATGCAGGAACTGACGCTGCAGGCCAGCAAACAACTGCAGTGCTTGATGGAGACGAATATATCATTAACGGGTCAAAAATATTCATAACAAATGCAATTTATGCAGATACATATGTTGTAATGGCTATGACAGACAAAACCCAGGGAACAAGAGGAATTTCAGCCTTTATAATTGAAAAAGGAACACCAGGCTTTACTTTTGGACCAAAGGAAAAAAAGCTTGGTATCAGAGGCTCTGCAACCTGTGAGCTTATATTTGAGAATGTAAGAATACCAAAGGAAAATCTTTTAGGCAAGGAAGGCATTGGCTTCAAAATAGCCATGAAAACCCTTGATGGAGGCCGTATAGGGATAGCTGCCCAGGCCCTGGGTATTGCCCAGGGAGCTATGGACGAGACTGTCAAATATGTTAAAGAAAGAAAGCAGTTTGGAAAAAGCATAAGCCAGTTCCAAAATACCCAGTTTCAGCTGGCTAATATGCAGGCAAAAATAGATGCTTCAAGACTTCTTGTATACAAGGCTGCAGATGCAAAGGACAAGGGTCTGCCATATAGTGTTGAGGCCGCAACGGCAAAGCTTTTTGCAGCAGAAACAGCCATGGAAGTAACAACAAAATGCCTGCAATTATTTGGTGGCTACGGTTATACAAGAGAATACCCAATTGAGAGAATGATGAGAGATGCCAAAATTACTGAAATCTACGAAGGTACATCTGAAGTTCAAAGAATGGTAATTGCTGCAAATCTATTGAAATAAGTGAGGAGACTGATATGAAAATAGTTGTTTGTATTAAACAAGTGCCAGACACTACAGAAGTAAAATTAGACCCAAAAACTGGCACTCTTATAAGAGAAGGAGTTCCTTCAATCATAAATCCTGATGACAAGGCAGGCCTTGAGGCAGCCCTTGCAATAAAAGATAAATTAGATGCCCACATAACCGTACTTACTATGGGACCTCCTCAGGCAGATATTGCCCTTAGAGAAGCCCTTGCCATGGGAGCTGATAGAGCAATCCTTCTTACAGACAGAGCCTTTGCTGGTGCAGATACCTGGGCGACCTCATCAGCCCTTGCTGGAGCCTTGAAAAAGCTTGATTTTGACCTTGTAGTTGCAGGAAGACAGGCAATTGATGGAGATACTGCCCAGGTAGGACCACAGATTGCAGAGCATCTTAACCTACCTTCAATAAGCTACGTTGAAGACCTTGAAGTAGATGGGGATTCAATAATAGTAAAAAGACAGTTTGAAGATGGCTACCAAAAAATAAAGGCAAAAACACCATGTCTGATTACAGCCCTAAAAGACATGAATGAGCCAAGATACATGAATGTTAAGGGGATATTTGAATCCTTCCAGGATGGAAAAGTAGAAATTTGGACAGTTGATAACATAGAAGTAGATCCAGCTAACCTAGGTCTAAAGGGGTCCCCAACCAAGGTTAAGAAATCGTTCACCAAGGGAGCAAAAACTGCAGGAAAACTCTTTGAGCTAACTCCTCAGGAAAGTGCCCAGATGATAGTGGATAAGCTGCAAGAGCAGTTTTTACTTTAATTTAAGGAGGAGCAGATGTCAGAATATAAAGGTTTAATGGTTTTTATTGAGCAAAGACAAGGAGAGGTTCAAAAAGTATCTCTGGAATTGCTTGGTAAAGGAAGAGAATTAGCTGATACTTTAGGAGTAGACGTAACAGCTGCGTTACTTGGAAACAAAGTGGGTCATCTCGCTGACAACCTAATAGCCCATGGTGCTGATAAGGTTGTTGTAGTAGATCATGAAATCCTGAATTTATATGTAACAGAGCCATATGTAAAAGCCTTATTTTCAATAATTGATGAGGAAAAACCTGAAATTGTGCTTTTTGGTGCAACCTCAATTGGGCGAGACCTTGCTCCGAGAGTGTCAGCAAGGGTGCATACAGGGCTTACAGCTGACTGCACAAGTCTTGATATAGACCCAGATACGAGAGACCTGATGATGACAAGGCCGGCCTTTGGCGGAAATATAATGGCAACGATTGCTTGCCCGGATTATAGGCCGCAGATGAGTACAGTAAGACCTGGAGTTATGCAAATGCTTCACGCAGACCACAACCGTAAGGGTCTTGTTGTAAACCATGATGCAGGGCTTGTTTCTGCCGATATGAATGTAGAGGTTCTTGAGTACATTAAAGAGACAAAAGAGAAAATAAATATTGAAGATGCCAAAATATTAATATCTGCTGGAAGAGGAATCGGGAGCAAGGAGAATACCTCCTTCTTATACGACCTTGCAGCTGTAACAAATGGGCAAGTATCAGGCTCAAGAGCAGTTATAGATTCCGGCTGGCTGGACAAAGACAGACAGGTTGGACAAACTGGTAAAACAGTAAGGCCTGACTTATATGTAGCCTGCGGTATATCCGGTGCTATACAGCACGTTGCAGGAATGGAAGACTCAGAACTCATAATTGCGATTAACAAAAATGCTACAGCTCCAATTTTCGAAGTTGCTGACCTTGGAATTGTTGGGGATGTTCATAAAATCCTTCCTCTTGTAACTGATTTAATTAAAAAAATAAAAGAAGAAGAAAAAGATATTTA